>JAIRTF010000212.1 GCA_031255075.1 Bifidobacteriaceae bacterium
GTCCACGTCGGCATCTGCCATCAAGACGATCTTGTGATACCGCAGCTTGCCCAAGTCGAAATCTTCGCCGATCCCCGTGCCAAAGGCTGTGATCAGAGCTTGAATCTCAGCGTTGGACAGCGCCCGGTCGAGGCGGGCCTTTTCAACGTTGAGGATCTTGCCGCGCAACGGCAAGATGGCTTGGGTTTCCGGGTTGCGGCCACGGATGGCGCTGCCACCAGCTGAATCTCCCTCGACTATGAAGATTTCCGATGCCGAAGGCTCCCTTGATGAACAGTCCTTGAGCTTGCCCGGCAGGCCACCGGATTCCAGCAGGCCTTTGCGGCGGGTGGCTTCGCGGGCTTTGCGGGCCGCCATGCGGGCGGCACCAGCCTGGATGGCTTTGCGGATGATGTCCTTGGCTTCCGCCGGGTGCGAATCGAGCCAATCGCCCAGCTTTTCGCCGACCATTTTCTGAACAAAGGTCTTGGCTTCGGTGTTGCCCAACTTGGTTTTGGTTTGGCCCTCGAACTGCGGTTCCAGGAGCTTGACGGACACCACCGCTGTCAGCCCTTCGCGGACGTCATCACCGGAGAGGTTTTCGTCCTTGTCTTTGAGGATGCCTTTGTCACGGGCGTAGCGGTTGATCAACGATGTCAACGCCGCCCGGAAGCCTTCCTCATGGGTGCCGCCCTCGGTGGTGTTGATGGTGTTGGCAAAGGTGTGGACGGCTTCGGAGTAACCGGTGGTCCACTGCATGGCGATTTCGGCTGAGATTGACGAGTCGGGTGCTTCGCCTTCGAAGTAGATGATTTCTGGGTTGACCGGTTCGGTCTTGCGTGAGCCGTTGAAATGCTCAACGTAATCCACCAGGCCGCGGTCAAACCGGTAGGTGACAGAGCGGGCTTCGCTTTCCTCGGCGGATTCGTCATCGCCGGCGGTGGGGGCGGCTTGGCGTTGGTCTGTCAAGGATATGGTCAGACCTTTGTTCAAGAAGGCCATCTGCATAAACCGCAGACGCAGCGTCTCAAAATCAAAATCGACTGATTCGAAGATGTCCGGGTTGGGCCAGAAAGTGATGGTGGTGCCGGTCCGTTGGGTGGGGGCGCCACGGGTCATCTCCCCAACTGGGGAGCCGTGGTCAAAGCTCATGTTCCAGACAAATCCGTCGCGGTAGACCTCTGCATCAAGACGGGTCGACAAGGCGTTGACCACCGATACACCCACGCCGTGCAGGCCACCAGAAACGGAGTAACCGCCGCCACCGAACTTGCCGCCGGCATGCAGCACTGTCAGCACCAGCTCAAGGGCTGGCTTCTGTTCTGTGCTGTGCTCTGCGACGGGAATACCGCGGCCGTTGTCGTAGACGCGCATGGCGCCATCAGGCAAGATGAACGTTTCGATCCGGGTGGCGAAGCCCGCCAACGCTTCGTCGACCGAGTTGTCCACCACCTCGTAGACCAGGTGGTGGAGACCTCTTTCGCCAGTTGATCCGATGTACATGCCCGGGCGTTTGCGAACGGCGTCGAGTCCTTCTAGGACAGTGATGTCATCCGCGTCATAGCTGAGCGCGTCCAGGGGTGGGTCGGCCGGCATTTCAGCAGGAGTGGTCAAGTCGCCAGCTTTCTTCTAGGGGTGCGGTACATGCCATTGCCCTGACGGGGCGCGGCCCCGGCGCGCCCGCACCGACGTCAGCACTAAAGGGGAATAGCCTCCCTATTCTAGCGGCCTCGCACCCGCCTTGGGCCGGTGGGACCGCGGCGTTGACTAGGTCCGAGCACTTTGACGGACTTGACCTTGCCCGGTCCGATCTCTGCCGCCAAGGCGGCCTCCAGTTGGGGAATCAGTAGTCTCAGCTCACGGGCCCAGACCGACGAATCGGCCACCACCACCAGTTCACCGTCTTCGAAGCTGGCCACTTGGCAGTGGGCTGCTACCTGTTCGCCGGCGATCTGTGGCCAGTTATGAAGCACCGCTCCCCCGGACAGGGCCTCTTCCCAGCCGTCTTGCTCAATCAGTTGGTCAACCAGTGGACCAACTGGTGTCGGGTCACGGCCACCAGACCATTCGCGTCCACTGCCGGCCGGACGGCGGCGTTGCTGGCTGGCCAACACTCGGTCCAAGGCGGCCCGTTCGGCCGATTTCCCGCCACCTGTGGTTGACCCGGCGGCGGCCTTGGCGGCATCGTTCACCGGTTCCATGGCGTCACCTGGCCCTGGGTCACTTGGAAACGCAACCCACCGAGGTCTGGGGGTACATCCTGTTCAACGGCGGCAGTCACAATGACCTGCTCAACGTCTTTGGCGACGGTCGCCAGGGCCTGGCGCCTGGAGGTGTCCAGTTCGGCGAAGACGTCATCCAAAATGAGGATCGGATCATCCCTGGATTCGGCTCTCATCAGGTGAAATGCACCCAGTTTGAGAGCCAGGGCCAGGGACCAGGATTCGCCGTGAGAGGCGTAGCCGCGGGCTGGCAGTTCACCCAATTCCAGTTCCAAGTCCTCCCGGTGCGGCCCAAACAGGCTGACGCCGCGGGCTACTTCTTCCCGCCGGCCGGCCACCATGGCCGCCAACAAAGCCTCAGCCACATCCGCTGGAGTGGCGCCGGCAGGTAGTTCCACAACCGGCTGATAGGTCATCTTGGCCTGGCTTCCACCAGCCAGTTCGGCGTAAGCCGCGGCCACCAGCGGAGCCAAGTCTTCAGCTAGCTTCATTCTCTGGGCGGTGATCCGGCCCCCCAGGGCGGCGACCTGCTGATCCCAAATCTCCAACTCACCTTCCAAAGAACCGGCGGCGGCCGTTAGGCGTTCAGCCCGGATGGTCTTCAATAGCGCGGTTCGTTGGGACACAACCTTGTCATAATCTGCGAAGACCCCGGCCATTGATGGTTTCAGTTGGGTGATGGCCTCATCGAGGTAACGCCTGCGGCCCGCCGGTGTGCCCTTGACCAGCGTCAAGTCCTCTGGTGCGAAGGCCGCCACCCTGGTCAACCCCAACAACGCAGACGGTTTGACTTTGCTGGTCCCCAGCTTGGCGGCGGTGCCTTTGCCAGGAGAAATTACAACCTCAGCGGTGGCGGCCCGCCCATCACGGATCAGCTTGGCTTGGACCCGGGCTCTTTCAGCACCGGTTCTGACCAATGCGGCGTTGAGGGCCACCCGGTGAGACGCCAACGTGGCCAAGAACACAACCGCTTCTACCAGGTTGGTCTTACCTTGCCCGTTGCCGCCAACCAGGATGTTGACTCCCGGTTCAAATTTCACCGACACATCTTGATGTGACCTGAAGTCACTCAACACCAGGTCAGCTAGGTACATGGCCGCAGCTGCCTTCCTTTGGCGGTCAGGGAACCGTCAAACGGTGAACCGGATGGGAACCAGCAGGTACTTGTAGTCCGGGGCGGTGGTGCCGTCTTCGCTGGCGCCTTCAAACAACACCGGCTTGGTGGAGGAGTTCATTGACAACCGCACCAACGGGTTGCCCATCACGCCAAGACCCTCCAGCAGGTAGTGGGGGTTGAACGCCACGGTGATCTCCTCACCTTCCAAGGTGGCTTCCAAGACTTCTGAGGCTTGGGCGTCATCGCCAGTGCCGGCATTGAGGACCGCTTGGCCTTCAGAGAAGACAATCTGCACCGGGGTGTTACGTTCGGCCACCAGGGAGACCCGCCGCACCGCCTCAATCAAAGCCGCCACCTCAACCGTCGCGAACCGGTCAAAGCTGTCCGGCAGAAGACGCCTGACCTGCGGATATTCGCCGTCAATCAGCAGTGAGGTGGTGTTCTTGCCGGCGGCCGCAAAACCAACAATGTCGACCAACCCGGGAGCGGTCAGGGAGACCTCAACCTCTTCGGTGTGGCCGAAGGCCTTGGCCACATCCAACAGGGTGCGCGCCTTGACCAGGGCAGTCCGTGAAACATCAGATTCGGCTGGTTTCCAGGTCAACTCTTTAATGGCCAACCGGTACCGGTCGGTGGCCAACAGGGTCAGGTTTTCGCCTTCGATCTCCACCTTGATGCCGGTCAACAGCGGCAACGTCTCATCTTTGGTGGCTGCCACCGCCACCTGGCCCACCGCAGAGGCGAACGCGCCAGCTTGTACGGCGCCTACCGCGTCCGGCAGCTTGGGTAGTTCTGGGTAGTCCTCCAGCGGCATCGTCAACAAAGTGAAAGTTGAGGTGCCACAAGTAACCACGGCTTTGGCGCCTTCCAACCGAAGTGACACCGGCTTGGCAGGCAACAGCTTGGCGATCTCCGCCAGCAGTTTGCCGGAGACCAACACTTCGCCGCCTTGGTTGACTTCCGCTGGGGCGTTGGCCTTGGCGGAAACCTCATAGTCAAAGCTGGCCAGCGTGACTTGGCCGCCCTCAGCCTTGTCCGCGCCGATCCTCACCGCACTCAGAATTGGGCTTGGTGGCCTGGCCGGCAGCGCCCTCGCTACCCAACCAACGGCATCCGCCAACACATCCCTGTCAACCACGAACTCCATGGCTTCTCCTCCGAATTGTCTTCTCTATCCTTGTCCAACCCTACGCCGTCAGGTACTCCCAAGGCACTATGCCATACGTTCTTGGCCCCCTGGCACCGGCGCCGGATCAGCCATGTGGGCTGTCCCCAAGCTTCGAAGATCTAGATCTCTAGGAGTTGTAGTAGGGCCTGTGGAAACCGTGGAAAAGCCCTGATTCGGCAGGTCAGACCGGCTTGAAGCCTGTGGATGGAGCGGTGGGTCGACCGGTGGCTGGGCCGTAACCGCGGTGGACCAGCCAACCGACCCCAAAAGTTATCCACAGTCAGCGGTGGGTAATCAACCGCTGAGCCGGGTTGTCCCCCACCAACCCACAGCTTGACCCACAGGCCGCCACTATGGGGCCTGATGGTGGCGGATCCGCAGTGTCAGTTCACTGATCTTGGTGTACAGCCGCTTCTCCGACATGGTGGCCTTGATCTTGTTGTAGGCGGCCAGCACCGTGGTGTGGTCGCGGCCTCCGAACTCGCGGCCAATGTTCGGCAAGGACAGGTCAGTCAGTTCGCGGCACAGGTACATGGCGATGTGCCGGGCTTGGACCAGGGCATGGTTGCGAGATGGGCCGCAAATCTCCTCGATGGTGAACCCGAAGTAGGCGGCCGTTTGTCCAATGATCAAACTGGGGGTGAC
>JAIRTF010000271.1 GCA_031255075.1 Bifidobacteriaceae bacterium
CCCGAACCCCAAGATGACGAAGTAGCTTTCACCCCCCGCGACGTGGACGCTCTGATCGCCTCCTACGAGGTGGTGGCCTACGGCGTCCTGGGCGAACAAACCGAAACCCAACTGCTCCGCGCCGTGTCCCACACCGCCGAACGGCTGGCCTGGTGGCAGTTGGAATCCCTGGTGGACGATGCCGCCGATCGCTACCAGTTGGACCACGAATCAGCCCGCCTGGTGGTGTTGGACAAGATTGCCGACCTGGCAGACATCTTCGAAGACCAGATGATGTACGCCTGGCGGTGGCATCTGTCGCGGATTATCTCCCGGGTAGGGGAGTCAATCTCAGAAGCAGGTCTGGCCGGTACCGCGCCCGCCCCAGAGGCTCTGCCGCTGCAGCGAGCGGTCGGATTTGCCGATCTGGTTGGCTACACCGCCATTTCCGCCAAACTCGGCGCCGGCGAACTAGATGTGCTGGTCCAAGCCTTCATGCGGGAATGCCGTGACATTGTTTCGCGCGGCGGCGGCCGGGTTGTCAAAGAGTTGGGCGATGGCGTCATGTTCGTCACCGATGAACCGGTCCGGGCCGCCATGATTGCCTTGGACCTGGCCAATGAGATTGGCCGCGACCAGAAAACCCCGCCGGCCCGGGTTGGTTTGGTGTGGGGCCGGGTGCTGGGCCGGTTTGGTGACGTGTTTGGCCCGTCGGTCAACTTGGCTTCCCGGCTGACCGGTTTGGCCGCCCCCGCCGAAGTACTGGTCGATGCCGCGACCGCCGAATCGTTGTCCAATCTGGACGGCGTTGACCTAGAACCGCAAGGGCCGGCCGCCGTTCCCGGTGTCGGTCAAGTCCGGCCGTTCCGTCTGACCCGGACCGCCCCAATCAACCCTCGGACGGCAGATCAAGAGCCCACTACAGCCGGACCGGAGCCCGGCGCCCCAACGCCGGCCTGAACCCAGCCGCCGACGGCCACCTGGTTCAGTTGTCGCTGAGCGCCGCAGCGATCTGTTTGAAAGCCTGAGCGGCGGCGGACTCGGTGGCTCCCGTCACCACCGGCAGCCCGGCATCGCCACCTTCACGAATGGTCTGGTCCAGCGGGATCTGGCCGAGCAGCGGCACTTCGGAACCAAGCGCCTGGGACAGGTTGGCCGCCACCTGGGCGCCGCCACCCTCACCGAAGACATGTGTCTTGGAACCATCTGGCAGTTCCAACCAGCTCATGTTTTCCACCACGCCCAGAATTGGCTGGTGGGTTTGGAGCGCCAGCGCCCCGGCCCGCTGGGCCACCTCGGCCGCGGCCGGCTGTGGCGTGGTCACGATAACCAACTCCGAACCCGGGATCAGCTGCGCAATGGACAGCGGCACATCGCCGGTGCCTGGCGGCAGGTCAGCTATCAGGAAGTCCAACTCGCCCCACAGCACATCGGTCAAGAACTGTTGGACGGCCCGGTGCAGCACCGGCCCACGCCAGACCACCGGCTGACCAGGCGGCACCAACATGCCCATTGAGAAGACCTTCACGCCCTGCGCCACCGGCGGCAGAATGGAGCTGTCCACCTGGGTCGGTTCGTTCTCTACGCCCAGCATGCGCGGCATCGAGAACCCCTGAATGTCAGCGTCCAAGACGCCCACCGAATAGCCTGCCTGGGCCAGGGCCAACGCCAAGTTGGCGGCCACGGTGCTCTTACCGACGCCACCCTTGCCGGAGGCCACCGCGATCACCCGGGTCTTTGAATCCGGTCCGAACGGTATCTCCTTTTCGGCAGCGCCGCCGCGCAACTTGGCGGTCAGGGCCTGGCGTTGGGCCTGATCCATCACACCCATGCGGATGGTTACCAAACCGACGCCCTGGACGGCCGCCAGGGCGTGTTTGATGTCGCTTTCCAGGCGGTCTTTCAGCGGACAGCCCGCCACGGTCAACAAGATGTCTACGGTCACCGCACCGGCTTCGCCCAACTCGACACCCTGGACCATATCCAGTTCGGTTATCGGTTTGCGGATTTCGGGATCGATTACCGTGGCCAGCGCCGCGCGGATTTGCTTCTCAGTGGGACTAGGCACGGGCGCCAATTCTACTGGGCTGCGACCGGTCAGCCGGACCAGCGGCCCACGCCCTGGTCAGCTAGGCGGTTTGCGCCGGACTCGCGGGTTGTTCTGACCGCTGGGGTTGGCCGAGGCCCGCGAGCTTAGATGGCTGGTGGTGTTCTTCGGCAGGGGAGTGGACAACTCATCCGGCGCCGGCCCATCTTCGGCCGGCAAATCGCGGGAGGCTTCCAGTTCTTCAAGCAGGTTGCGGAACTCGCTGCGAACAAAGTCCCTGGTGGCAACCTCTTGCAGAGCTATCCGCAAGGCCGCCACCTCACGGGCCAGGTATTCGGTGTCAGCCAGGTTGCGGGCGGCTTGGATCCGGTCCCGGTCGGCTGTCACCCGGTCGCGGTCATCTTGCCGGTTCTGGGCCAACAGAATCAGCGGCGCCGCATAGGAAGCCTGCAGCGACAACGCCAAAGTCAACACTGTGAAGCCGTATTGGGAGGAGTCGAAGCGCCATTCGACCGGCGCGTAGGAGTTCCACACCAGCCAACCGATGCAGAACAAGGTCATCCAGACCAGGAACTTCGGGGTGCCCATGAACCGGGCAATACCCTCCGCGCCACGGCCGAAGGTGTCCCCCGAAGCGTAGTCGCGTTGCCGGTCAAACCAGGACCGCTTCTTGTGCCGTGGGGTGTCTAGCCGGTCAGCCATGATTCGCCTCCTCGGCGGGCCCAAGCGACAGGTCGGTCACGTCATCATCTCCGGAGCGCCAATCGTCCGGCAGCAGGTGATCCAGCACGTCATCGGCCGAAACAGCGCCCAACAGCCGCCGGTCCTGATCCACCACCGGCAGGGCCGTCAAGTTGTAGGTGGCCATCAGCCGGGTCACCCGTCCCAGCGGATCATCCGGGCCGAGGGTCTCAATATCAGTGTCCAGCGCCGAGCCGATCGCCCGGTGCGGTGGTTCGCGCAGCAGCCGCTGAATATGCACCACGCCCAACAACCGCCCAGTTGGCGTCTCATTGGGGGGACGGGTCACAAACACCATCGAAGCCAAAGCCGGCGACAAGTCCTGGCGCCGCACCGCCGCCAAGGCCTGGGCGATAGGTGATTCGGGCGGCAACACCACTGGTTCAGTGGTCATCAAACCGCCGGCGCTGTTCTCGCCATAGGCCAGCAGACGCCGCACATCTTGGGCGTCCTCCGGTTGCATCAGAGCCAGCAGAATGGCGGCTTCGGATTCCGGCAGTTCGCCCATCAGGTCGGCGGCGTCATCCGGTTCCATGGCCTCCAACACGTCCGCTGCCCGGGCCCGGCCCAAATGGGCAATGATGTCCAGCCGGTCGTCATCTCCCAGTTCTTGCAACACGTCCGCCAACCGGTCGTTGTCCAAGGCGGCGGCTACCTCCAGACGCCGCTGTTTGGGCATGTCGTGGAGCAAATCAGCCATGTCGGCCGGCTTGATGTCACCCCAGGAGGCCATCAGTTGGCCAACGCCTTGAACGCCGGCTTGGGCGGCCAAGTTGGGCACGTCCCGGACATCTACCAAGGCAGTTTCGCCCCGCCGCCGGCCGATGCCGCGTGACGATGTCTGGTTACGGACAAACAGTTGGGTGACCTCCCATTCGCCGCGCAACGCGGCCTGGGCTTCGATGGCCACATCTTCGATGGTGACCTGGGCGCCATCCTTCAAAGTGATCCGCCGGTCCAACAATTCGCCCACCACCAGGGTTTCGATGGGCCGCTGCTCAAATCGGCGCATGTTGACCAGCCCGGTCGAGACGATCTGACCGGCGTCAACCGATGTCACTCTGGTGAACGGCAGGAAGACCCGCCGCTTGCCGGGCACTTCCACCACCAAACCAATTGCCCGGGGCCGGCCTTTGAGCCCAATGGTCACGAC
>JAIRTF010000048.1 GCA_031255075.1 Bifidobacteriaceae bacterium
ACAACACCCCGGCCCTGCGGGAGGGTCCGGACCTGAAAGGTAGGTTAGCGATGGAGCCCATGAGTGTGGACCAGATAGTGGCCTGGCTCAAAGACAGCCCCCAGCTCAGGGTGGCCGAATGCCTGGCCGCGTGGACCCATGGGGACGTCAAGTGACCGGCCCGGTCCTGCCGCACTCGGTGTTCGCCCGGGAAGTATTAGACCTGGCCACACCAGGTTTACCGTACCCATTTGTAAGGCGCGCCCAAGTGGCCGCCTTGCCGGCGCTGCCCCAGCAGAACAGTATTGAGGCGCCGGCCTTCTTGATGGACATGGGTCTGCGCCGCTGGCGAGACCCACGGGCCCTGTTCAAAGCCACCTTGAATAAGCAAGAACCGCTGAAGCGACGTTGGGGTTCGTTATCCAGGGGCCAACGTGAGGCGATGGTCTTACAGGCCCGGCATTGGGAGGCCGGGCGGCGGTCCAGCGAAGACATCAGCGCAGATTTTGAAACTTTAGTAATTTTTACCGGAGATGATACGGCGGGCTGGCGTTTCGCCGAGCTGCTTGAATCATCCGTCCGCCCCATTGACAGCCCCCGCTTGGCGACCTCTTTGGCCACCATGCTGTCGCTGACTGAACCGGCCCGGGCCTACCAACTATTGAAGACCGCCGGGGAGTTGACCACAGACCCGGTTTCACGGTTCTTGATTGATTTGCGAATCGTGGCGTTGCTGATCAAGCGGCTCCATGACTATGAGGGCGCCCGCGGCCTGATTAAGGACTTGGGCAAAGTGGCCACCGGCGCCACCCAACACCATTTGGTCTCAGAGGCTGATGGCGAAGCCATGCGGGTCTTGTTGTTGAACCTGCGGGCTCTGGTGGAGATCCGGCAAGACGAGTTCTTGGAAGCCGTCACCACCATGGAGCGCGCCCAAGCCCAAATGCCAGATGACGGCTTTGTCAAGGTCCCAGTTGACATGGCTGACCGCTACCGGGCGCAGGTCCGGATCAACGTGGCTCAAGCCTTGTGGCTGGTGGGCCGCGAATCCGAAGCCCTGACCCAGATCAACCGGCACGCCTCGGTGACGCGCAGTGAGCACCCCTATTCGCTGTCTGAGGCCCTGCTGGTGGCCGCCTATTTGAACGAACTGGCTGGCCAACACTCCATGGCGTTGTCCTATTGCTTGGAAGCCGAACGCCTCTTGGTGCGTGAAGGTGTGCCGACCCGTCTGACCATGTGCCGGCGGATCGCAGTGGCGGCTTTGAACGGCACGGGCAAGCGCGGCCGGGCTGAGAAGTTGGCCCGCGGCATCCCGAAGGACCCGTTGGGGGAGAAGTTCCTTGTCTGACGAGTCGAAAGATCAAGACGACCGGGTTGACCCGAGGACACTGCCGCACCCAGTGATCCACCAGGGGATCCCGGCATCCGCCATGCGTCCGGCCACTCCCAGCGGCCGGCGTGGTGCCTATCCCGGTTCCGGGGGTTGGCCCCGCACCGACTCTTCCGGTGGGCCCCGGCGCATCATCCGAACCCACCGCCCGGGTTCTACTACCGGCGCCATCCGCCGGGCGGCAGCGGTGGCCATTGTGGACCAGGAAACGTTGTTCCGCACCATGGTGGTGGACGCCCTATCTTCTGAGCCGGACCTGAAAGTGGTCGCCTCATTGGATTCGGTGGTCCGGGCCCGTGAGGCGCTGTCCAACCGGCGGCTTGACCTGTTGATCCTTGACGTGGAACAGCGCGATGGTTCCGGGGCGGTGTTGGCGGCTGAACTCCAACGCCTCAACCCGTGGCTGCGGGTGCTGTTGATGACCAGACATGACGTCACCTCGCTGATCGAATCGACCCGGCGGCATCTGCGCCGGCCGTGGTCTTACCTGTCGAAGTTGTCCAATATTGGCCGCCAGGGGCTGGTTGAAACCGTCCGCCGGGTGGCCTTGGATGCCGGTCCGTCCAGCGCCCCGGCAGCGACCCGCAAAGACCCGTTCGCTGAACTAACCCCCCAGCAGATGGCGGTCCTGCGGCTGATTGCCGATGGTTACACCAACCAACAAGTGGCGGAGCACCTGGGTCTGTCCCGCCGCACAGTGGAGAACCACCTCCTGGCCATCTACCGGAGCCTGGATATAGCCGAAGAAGAAGTCAACCCGCGGGTGGCCGCCGTCTTGTTGTTGTTGTCGCAAACCCTCAAACTATGACTGCCGGCTATGGGCGGTATGCGCCCTCGCCATCCAGTGACCTGCACTTCGGCAATCTGCGCACCGCGGTAGTGGCCTACCTGGCGGCCCAGACCGAAAGTCTGGGCTTTCGCCTGCGGGTGGAAGACCTAGATGATCGCGGCCGCGAAGCCATAGCCCAGCGCCAGTTGGCGGACTTGGCGGCGCTGGGGATCAAATGGGACGGCGATGTGCTGTTCTCTTCCCAGAGGCGGGCCGCCTATGACGCAGCCATTGACCAGTTGACCCAGGCCGGTTTGACCTTCGAATGCTTCTGCTCCCGGCGGGAGGTAGCCGCCGCGCCCCGCGCACCCCATTCGCCGCCCGGCACTTAGCCCGGCACCTGTCTGAACTTGACCGCGGCTGAACGGGCCGAACGGTCCGCTATCCGCCCGGCCGCCATCCGGTTGCGAGCCGCGGTCACCAGTTGGCCGGTCACCGACCGCCGCGCCGGGCTGACGGAGCAACCGGTGGACAGTTTTTGTTTGCGTCG
>JAIRTF010000064.1 GCA_031255075.1 Bifidobacteriaceae bacterium
AGTTTCATGACCTGGAGGGTAGCCAAGTGGCGGTTGGGCCAGGTTCGGTCGCCGTGCTTGGCTACCTGCTGACGGCCGTGGCCGGCCCCGGTGACCAAGTGGTTTATCCCTGGCGATCATTCGAGGCCTACCCCATTTTGACCACGGTCACCGGCGCGGAGGCGGTCACCGTGCCGTTGGGCTCAGACGGGCGACTGGACCTCCAGGCAGTGGCCGCAGCCACCACCGACAGGACCCGGGCGGTGCTGGTTTGCAGTCCCAACAACCCCACCGGACCGGTAGTTCACCAAGCCGAATTCGATGCTTTCATGGAGCGGATCCCAGCCAGTGTGATGGTGATATTGGATGAAGCCTATGTTGAGTTCGTGACCGATCCGCTGGCCGTGGACGGCCTGGCAGCGCTTGACAAACATCCCAATCTGGTGGTGTTGCGGACATTTTCCAAGGCCTATGGGTTGGCGGGGTTGCGGGTTGGCTATGCCCTTGGCCGGCCCCGCATCATTGCCGCCGTCAAGGCTGTGACCACGCCTTTCTCTGTACCGGCCATGGCTGAACAAGCGGCCATTTTGTCGCTTCAAATGCAGGCGGAGATGCACCAACGGGTCGCCGCCCTGGTATCCAGGCGGTCCTTTGTGGCCGAGGGTCTGGCCGCCCAAGGATGGGATATTCCCGATCCGCAAGGCAACTTCGTTTGGCTGAGTCTGGGAGCGGATTCAGCCACCTTTGCCGACGCCTGCGTTCGCGCCGGCGTTTTGGTGCGCCCGTTCCCCGGAGAGGGGGTCCGGGTCTCAATTGGCGAACAGGACGCCGCTGAAAGCTTCCTGCGGACGGCTTCGACCTGGAGTTGACCGGGACACGTTCTGGCTGAGCCGGCAGTTGTGCTCAGGTGGGGCGGTCTTGGGCTTTGATCACGCTAGGCTTAATCTGCTTTGCGCGCGCTTCGCTCAATCACGGAAAAGAGGAATGTGATGACACTCAAGAAGATTGGTGCGGTTCTGGCCGCCACCGCAGTGCTGGTAGCTTGTGCAGGCTGCGGCAAGGACTCCAAAGCCAGTGACGAACCGAAGGGTCCCACACCCACCTACGACGAAGGCACAACGCCGGAGGACTTCGAAGAGGAAGAGGAGTTCACTCTGGAGACCTCCACCACGCCGATCCCAGTCAATGGCGAACTGGAAGACCCCATCTTCATGCAGCACATCAAGATCCTCAACTATTACCCCAGCTACCCGATAGATCCAGCCATCGCGGCCGAGCAGCCGTCCTGGGAAGGTGCCCAACTGATCGTGGCTGAGGTCGAGTTCTCGGTTTCTGAAGACGTGCCCTACTCTGTCTCCTTGTGGTCGACCGACCTGAAGCTGGTGCTCGGTGAGAAAGTCATCCCGAACAACATCACCTACGAGCTGGCCGAGGCAACCGGCGGTGCTTTGACTCCGATCGCGGAACAGACCAAGCGCGGCGAAACTAACACCGGTTACGTGGCTTGGATGACAACAAGCCCGAGCGAAATCACCGGGTACTCGCTCAAGATCGAACGCAAGAAAACTGAGATCATCGGCTCAGATGAGGTCATCGAAGCCGCCGAGTTCATCCTCGAACTTCCCCAGCCATAGCGGCTGAGCCGCCCCGGCCCCTTGTTAGTGGAGCGCGCCTGGAGGGACTCGAACCCCCAACCTTCTGATCCGTAGTCAGACGCTCTATCCATTGGGCTACAGGCGCGGGTGGCCAACTGGCCAGACAGCGAGTCTACACAGCGGCCGCCGGGCGGACAAAATCTCGCTCTGCCCTTCCGGCCGAGCGGCGGCCCCAGAGTCTGGACCGAGACGCGGCGAGGCGACCCAGCCCGCCGCGTTTCGGAGGCGTCTAGCTGAGGCCGTCCAGCACGCGGTTGAGGTTCTCCAAGTAGCGCTGGAAGGCGGACCAGCCACCGGCCGACAGCTTGATGGTGGTGATGGGGCGCTTGCCGGCAAATCCTTTGGCGACCTCTATGTAGCCGGCCGCCTCCAGCTTCGACAAATGCGAAGACAGGTTCCCCACTGTCATTTCGAGTTGCCGCTCAAGCTGCCCAAATGAGGCTTCTTCACCCGGTGGCAGGGCCGCCAACGCGGTCATCAGGCGCAGCCGTGCCGCCGGATGGATCATCGGGTCAAGTTCAACTGAAGCCATGACGGGCCCTTCCCCAAACAGTCGCTATTTGTGCCACAAACTATACTACGTAGCAGACGTCAACCGGGGCGCGCACCCAATCAGAGGTCGGCTGGGTCAATTGGGAAGCCGTCCGAATCCAGCACCTCGCCGCCCACCGTGTGGTAGATGACCCGGGCTATACCAGCCATCAACTCAGCCATCTTGACACGGGCGGCACAGTGATCCGGAGGCGGGAACTCCATCGCCAAGTGGCGTGGATCCCGTGGCAGCCACTTGACCTGGTAGGACACAGCGCCCCCATCAGCCCAACTGACATCCCGTAACGCACCAGGTACCTCGCTGGTGCCGGAAATCTCAATCACCACCGTGCCGGCCGGTCCCAGGTCCGCGCTCAACGCGTACCGGTCCAGGGTCTGCGGTGCCTCCAACCCGGCCCAATTGATGCCCATCTCAAACCGCGGCACCGCCGCTTTGGCAATGGCCAGTGCGGCATCCGGCTCCATCCACAACGACGAATAGACGGCCAGGTCAAGCGCGGCATCGGGCACGGGGGCAACCATGACGTTGGAACCGTAGAACCGGACCACGCCACCCAAACGGCGAGCAGCCGCCACCATGAAATCCACCACCCGGCCTTCTTCCCTGACCGGCAGACCATCTGGGAAGGCCCGCGCCACCCCGGTCGGGTCAAGTGACCGGGGCAACGGGCGGTCGCCGCGTTCGGTCAAAGTGGTGGCCAGCCAGGTCCGGTTCAGAGCCCTTGGCAGCTCCAGGGCAGCGCCCACAGCCGGGCTGACGTGGTAGGGGCCAAACAGAGAGGAGTAGCGGGACAGGGTGATCTCACCCATTTCGACTTGGACTCCCCGCCAACGGGTCCGGGCCAGGAGTTCGACCTCTTCCGGCTCGATGTCCGCCGCCAGCGCCATCAGGTGATGGGTCTTGGCCAAAGCCTCGGTTAAGCGCTGGGGCATGGCATTACCTCAGGTCCCGCTCCGCTGGAAGCCCAAATAGGAGCGCGATGCCGTGGGGCCGCGTTGCCCTTGGTAGCGCGAACCCTGGGCGCCTGAACCGTAAGGCGCCTGGGCTGGGCTGGACAGCTGAAAGAAGCACAATTGGCCAATTTTCATTCCTGGCCAAAGCTTGATTGGCAAGGTAGCCACATTGGACAGCTCCAGAGTGATGTGACCCTCAAATCCGGGATCAACAAAGCCGGCCGTCGAATGGGTCAACAACCCAAGCCGGCCCAAAGAGCTCTTCCCTTCCAACCGGGCCGCCAAATCCGCCGGCAAGCGCACTCTCTCAAAGGTGGAGCCCAATACGAACTCCCCCGGATGCAGCACAAACGGCTCATCTGGTGCCACTTCCACCCGCCGAGTCAGATCATCTTGAGTCTCGGCTGGATCAATGACCGCCTTCCGGTGATTGTCAAGAAGCAGAAAGCACCGGTCTAACCGCACATCAATCGAAGACGGCTGGATCATGGCTGATTCGAACGGCACAACTTCCACGCTGCCGCCGTCAATGCGGCTGGCAATGTCCCGGTCCGATAAGAGCACCTCTCAACCTTACCTGGGCCACCCGCGCGCTGTCCGCGCCTAGCCCGCCCCGGCGGCCGCCAGTTTGGGCCGCCGAACCCTGATCGCCCGCCAATCGCCCACGGCGTCCCAAAACCGGCTCAACCGAGCCGCCGGGGGGCGCCGCCCGCCGCGCGCCGCACCACTTCCAGCCCACCTCAGGTAGACTCTTATGGCTTTTGCGGGCAACACCCTGCGGGCGTAGTTCAAAGGCAGAACAGCAGCTTCCCAATCTGCCAGTGCGGGTTCGATTCCCGTCGCCCGCTCCATCAGGATTCAGTCTCAGTCCGGATGCGGATA
>JAIRTF010000099.1 GCA_031255075.1 Bifidobacteriaceae bacterium
GCCGAGGTGGTGTTCGTGAAACTGATGCGGCGGCATGGCATCACCGGCTGGACCCCGAACGCTCGCATCTCTTTGGCCGGATACGGCCCAGCTGTGGTCGATGTGTGGTTCGCCGCGGCTCGGCTGGTGGTAGAGATTGACGGCTGGGCAGCCCACAACAGCCAAGAAGCCTTTCAAAAGGACCGCACGCGGCAGAATGCGCTTGTTGCCGCCGGCCTGCGGGTGCTGCGATTCACCTGGCATGACCTCACCAAACGCCCGGACTACGTCGCAGACAGAATCCAAAGCCTCCTAGCCAGCACCCCAAGCTGCTAGCGCTGCAGCATTGCCATCCTGGCCAAACGGTAGCAAGTAGATCCTCCGGGCTTCGCCGCTTGCCCGCATCCGGTGGGAAACGGTCGCGGTCCCTGAGACCACGGTGGCTCACACCATGCACCGCGCTCCGCAAGTTACCTCGCGCAACCTCCGAGCCAGGGTCTGGATCAGTCCTGAAAACCCAGGCCCCTGGCCCGCCAGAAGCGGGGATGGTCAGCCTTTGACGGAGCCGGCCAGGAGGCCTCTGACGAAGTAGCGCTGGAGGGCCAAGAAGACCGCCACTGGAACAATCATGGCGACGAAGGCTCCGGCGGATAGGACATGCCAACGGTCACCCAGGGAGCCGGCCATGTCCGCCAAGCGGGCGGTGATGGGAGCCAAGTCTGGGGTGTTTCCACCGAAGGCCAAAGCCACCAACAGGTCGTTCCAGACCCATAGGAACTGGAAGATGGCGAAGGATGCCACCGCCGGGACCATCAACGGAGCGATCACCTTGAAGAAGATGGTCACATGACCGGCGCCATCCACCCTGGCCGCCTCCACCAAGGACCTTGGAATGTCCTTCATAAAGTTGTGCAGCAAGAATGTGGCCAACGGCAAGCCGAACATGGCGTGGGACAGCCACAGCACCCAGAATGAGGCGTTGAGCCCCATGTCCACATAGCTGCGCAGCAGCGGCACCATGGCCACTTGGATCGGCACCACCTGTAAGGCGAATAGTCCCACGAACAAGATGTTGGAACCGCGGAACGGAATCCAGGCGAAAGCGTAGGCCGCCAGCAACGCCAGGAAGATCGGAATGACCACCGCCGGCAGGGTCATCACGACTGAGTTGATGAAGTAATCCGACAGGTCAGAAGTGCCCCCGCCGGACAGAACCGTTTGATAGTTGTTGAGGGAGAACTGACCCCAGTTCTGCGGTTTCAGGGCATCCCACCAGCCCGTTTGGCTGATGTCCTTGCGGGCCCTGAATGAGGTCACAAACAGACCCAGAGTGGGCACTGACCAGATCAGGCCGATCCCCAACGCCACCACCGAGGCCCACGGAGATGTCAAGTTCCGCCGGGCGCGAGCGGCGCGGCCGGACCGCGGCGCTGGATTCTTGCCGGTGCCGGCTGGAGGAGCCGGAACAGTTGCGACGGTCATCGGATGTCCTCCGCCTTCTTGAGTTGATTGACGTTGTAGGCGATCACCGGCACCACGATCACAAACAGCAATACCGCCAGAGCACCACCAATACCGGCGTCATGGTTATTGAAAGACCAGGTGTAGAAGTCGTTGGCAACAACTGAGGCGTGGAAGTGGCCGCCCTGCATAGTGCGGACAATGTCGAAGGCTTTCAGCGCGGTCATGGCCACCGTGGTCATCACCACCACCAAGGATGGCCGGATCATCGGCACGGTCACGTAGCGGAACATTTTCACCCCGGTCAGCCCGTCCAACCGGCCGGCTTCGACAATGTCATCCGGGATGGCTTTGATGGAGGCGCTCAACACAGTCATCGCGAACCCGGCCTGAATCCAGATCATGATGACCATGAGGAAGAACGTGTTCCACGGCGCGTTCATCAACCAGTGAGGCGCTTGGGCGTCTTCGTTGCCGAACCACCCGGCCACGGTCACATAGCAGCGCGACAGGATCCCGACCCGGTCGTTGTAGACAAACTTCCAGATCAGGGAGGCGCCAACCATGGAGATGGCCATCGGCATGAAGATCAACGTTTTGGCGAACCGTTCCACCCGGGCACGGTCTACCAGCACCGCGTAGACCAGACCGATGCCGGTCGCCAGCAACGGCACCAGCAGCACCCAGGCCAGGGTGTTGCGCAAGGTGATGAGGAATTCTGATCCGGTCAGCACCGTGGCAAAGTTGGCGAAGCCCACAAACTTGTCGGAGGTCGCGTCGAAGAACGAATTCTTGATCGTGACCAGCGCCGGGTAGATCAGCCCGAAGCAGACCAACCCCAGTACCGGGAACAAGAACACCAGCGCCGTGACCCAGCCGGGGAACCGGCCGAGCCTATCGGCCAAGGCCAAAACCACCGCCATGACCAGCGCGAACACTGCTATCGCGATGACCATCAGGAGCAGTTTCCCGCCCACCGTGGTGGGATGGAGCAGCAAGCTATCCCAAGAACCCATAGTCAGCTCCTAACCAACTAGGCCTGTCCGGGGCCGGTCCAAGGAATCATCCGGCGGAAGGATCCGGCCGGTCGCCGCACCAGCCGAAGCGGGTGCGGCTGAGACCATGTGATTCCTCAGCCCGGCCCCAAGCAGGGCTTGTGCCGTAAGGTCAGCTCTTAGGCCAGGCGGCTTCGATGGCGTCCGCCACAGCTTGTTCGGACTTGTTCTCAGCGAAGTAGGCGGTCATTTGCTTCCAGAAGGCATCTGAACCGACTTGGGCAGGCATCAGATCGGAGCCGTCGAAGCGGAATTCGGCTGATGGGTCTGACAGCAATTCGAAGGCCAGTTGGTCAACAGCGGAGCGCAGGTTGGCTTTGTCCAAACCGTTGTTGGCGGTGGTCCAACCACCTTCGGTGACCTTGGCTTTGGCGTTGGCCCAGTCCGGGCTGGACAAGAAGGTCTGGAAAGCGACCACCTCGGGCCTGTCGGCGAAGGCGGCTACGAAATCGCCGGCGCCCAGGATCGGTTTGATGGACGGATCAGCTGATGGCAGGTAGAACGCCCAGACGTCGCCATCTTCGGCAACGGTGGCGCTTTCTTGGGCGTAGTTGCCGCCGTAGAACGAGGCCTGGCGGTGGAGGAAGCACTGGCCGTCAAGAAGCGGTGTGCCGCCGTCGGTCCACGGTGTGGCCGCGATCGATTGGATGTTGCCGATGCCGGCGTTGACGTAGGCGTCATTGCGGACAATCTTCGACATTTCCTCAAGCGACTCGACAATCTTCGGGTCGTTGAACGGGCTTTCGTGGTTGACCCACTGGGCGTAGGCAGCGGGCCCGGCGGACCGCAGCACCATGTCTTCGACCCAGTCGGTGGCTACCCAACCGGTGGCGTCCCCGTCAGCAATGCCAACGCACCACGGTTTGACGTCGCCGTCCTTGGTGATTTGGTCTGTCAAAACCAGCAGGTCATCCCAGGTTTCCGGAACGGCATAGCCGGCGTCTTTGAAGGCCTGTGGCGAGTACCACACCAGTGATTTGACGGAGGCTCCGAGCGGCGAGGCGTAGAGCTTGCCATCGACTGATCCGTAGTCCCGCCAGGAGGTGGTCCAGTAGGTGTCGACATTCTTGGCGACGGCTGCGGGGGCTTCCAAGACCTTGCCGGTGGCGACTGCTTGTTGAAGCAGGCCAGGTTGCGGGAAGGCCACGATATCTGCCACGGCGCCGGCTTCGATCCGGCCCAGGACGTCGGTGGTCAAAGACTTGGAGCCTTCGTATTTGATGTCCGCGCCGGTGCACTGTTCAAAGCCTTTGAAGGACTCTTCGTAGGTGGCGCCTTCGGCGTCGACAAATGTGGTGTAGATGCTGATGGACTTGCCTTTGAGGTCGCCGTATTGGCTGTAGACCGAACAGTCGACATCGCCGGAACCACCCGACGAGTTGTTGTTCGGCTCTGTCTTACCACAGGCGGCCATTGTGACGGCTAGGGCAACTCCGAGGCCCGCCGCCATTCCCTTGCTGATTGAACGCTTCATTGTCGCTCCTTGGTTTCTTCCTTAGGTCCCCCCGCGGCCTGAACCGCACTGGCGCGGCTCCCGTTCCGCTGAGCGGACGTTGTGTTCACAACCTAAGCTTCCTGGCGCCTTGGTCAAAGCGTCCGAATGGGCTCTGAAAGATCACATTCTGGTCACATTGGCCCTGTTTGGCCTGGCAGCTCCGTCCCCCGGTGGCCTCTGTCAGCCCGGTCGGGCGCGGCCCAAAAGTGACGCAATTGCAACCTGTTTGGCCCCTTCGTTACCCGGTCGTGACCAAAGCGCCGGGCCGGTGGCGCGGCATCGGGCGCCCTAAACGGGGTTGGCCGATGCCGCGCCAAGACCTGCCTACAGCACCGCGCCCGCCACCGCACCGGCCACCACCGAGCCGCGCAGAACGATGGCTTGGGGCGAGCGGAGCACGGCGGTATTCTGACGCGGATCGGCGGCGTAGACCACTACATCGGCGGAGGCGCCTTCTTCGATGCCGGGCACACCCAAGTATTGCCGGGTGCCCCAAGAGGCAGCTTCGACTATGGCCTCGGGTGGAATGCCGGCCAGCGCCATGAGATCGGTTTCGGTGCAATAGATGCCGTGGGGAATGTTGGTGGATTCGTCGGAGCCCACCAGCAGCCGCACGCCGGCGTCATAGAGCTGTTTGGCTTGGGCGTAGCGCTCTTCATACAGGCGCATGAAGTGGGCTTCCCAGACCGGGAATTTGCCTTGACCGCCGGCGGCGATCTCCGCGAAATGTTCGCGTTGAATCATGGTTGGCACCACGGCCACGCCTTGTTGTTTGGCGCGGGCCATCATTTCGGCGTCCAA
>JAIRTF010000101.1 GCA_031255075.1 Bifidobacteriaceae bacterium
TGCGCGATGCGCTGGACGGCACATTGGTGGCGGACGTGGTCTCACCGAGCGGCGACCTAGCATTCGAAAACCAACGCGCCGTGACGCAGACCTACCTGGACGTCAACGGAGCTACTGCGCTGAGCTTGGCTGATGCGGCCCTGGACCTGCGCCTATCCAACCTTGCCGACACGTTCCAATATGAGCTGTCCGCCGTCACGCCAGGTGCGCCCCTGCCTGCCTCGACCACGACCAGCAACACCGCCGCTGGGCTGACCGGATTCGGAGAGATTGTCTGGAGCTTGGCGGATCTGGGGAGTGAAACTGAGAAGACTTTTATCTACAAAGTCACCCAGGCCGGTTCCGCTCCGGGCGTCACGAATGATCCAGACTCCGCCACCGGGAAGACGTTCCAAGTGACCATTTCCGCAGACCCAGAAGGCAGGATCACGCAAACCACCGACCCAACCGGGCTGCTGTTCATGTTCCAAAACACTTACAGTGCCGCGCCCGCGCGCCTCACAGTTGAAGCTGAAAAAGCTCTCCACGGCCGCACCCAGCGCGCCCAAGAATTCGAGTTTGAGCTAGAAGCTGTGGCGACCCACCAGACCGCCCGGAACAACGCGGATGGGACAGTAGTGTTCGCTGACCCGATCACCTTCGCCACCCCAGGCAACCAAGCCGCGATTCTCGAGGAAGTCCCAGGCGCCGACCCGGCCATCACCTACGACACGAAGACAACGGCCATCAACGTCTCCGCCCGCGACAACCTCAAAGGTCAAATCGCTCTGGAGACCGATGTCGGCCCGGAGCAGCTCACATTCAACAACACGTTGGTCACCGCGCCAGGTCCCAACCCGCCTGCCCCTAATCCCGATGGCCCCTTGCCGTTCACCGGTGGCAAGACCAGCACCGCCATGCTTGCCCTGATCTGCCTGCTCCTGCTGGCCGGCTCGGCGGCCATCCGCTGGGCTAGCCGCCCCAAGCCGGTCCCGTAAACCTGGGGCGCGGCATCGTGCACCTTGGAGCTACCGGTCCGCTCGGGGAAACGCCCGATGCCGGCCGCCTTTGAAGTTTGGTCTCTCTGGCTAGCGCAAGGGGGCGGGGAGCCCCAACACCACCGCTAGGGCGCGGTCGATCTGTCGTTGCTCGGCGGCGGTGACACGGCCGATTCGCTTGGCCAAGCGGGAGGGGACCACACCGCGAACAGCATCAGACAGGGCAGCGGAGGCGTGCTCCAGCCCGGAGGCCGTCGTGGCGGCAACCCCGGGAGACAGAATGGATGCGGAAGAAGACGCGGACAGCGGCACCACACTGACCCGGTCCCGCGGGGACCCGGTCCAAGTCAGAGCGGTTGAGACCACCACCGCAGGCCGGGTCTTGCCAAGTTCCCCCGGGCGGCCAGAGCCCAGAACCGTCAACCAGATTTCGCCCCGCTCTGGGGGTTCAGTCGGGGAGCTCGTCATCCGCCAGGCCCTCCCACTCGTCCAGTTCGGCCCGGAACTCCGGGTCTTCCAAGGCCTTCAGTCGAGATTCACGGAACTCCCGGCCGGCACGTTCGCGCCACGCGGCATCGGCCAAAGAATCGACGTACTCAACCAAGCTCAGGCCCCTGTGTGAGGCCTCCGCCGCCAAGACGCGCTTCGCGCGGGTGGACACCCTCATGGTGGTAGAACCCGACCCGGCTGTGGTTACACTCATGTATACAGAATAGCTAACTGTTGTGCCAACTGAACAGTGCCGCCGGCGCCGCCTTGGTTCGGCAGTGCGAGAATGGCCCGCTTGACCCTCAGGGGGTTCCAGCGGAGGGACGGTCTCCGTCCGGATCCCAAGGATTGACAACAGGTAGACCAAAGCGAGCGAAGTCGGTGACGTTCCGGGTGGCGATAGCTGCGTTCAGCGACGCCGCAGTCGCGCCGATCAGTGCGTCGGCGAACGGCGCCGGATCAGGCACATGGTAGGCAGCGGCCGCCGAGGCTATGGGGCGCGTCACGTCAATGATCCGGCCTTCGAAGGCCTGAGCCAAGTCCGCCAACCAGGTGGAATACACCAGTGCGCGCGTTGGATCCTTTCTGGCCGTGAGCAAGCAGCCAACCTCAATTTCGTGAAGTGTGACAACCGAGAGGTAAGCCTGGCTGAGAGAGATTGCCTCTGCCCAGGCCGCAAAGGCAGGGTCGGCTTTGCCGGTCCTGGCGCGCCGCAGCTCTGAGGCCACAACTGTGTCCAGCACTAGCCTCACGGCAGTTCCTTGGGACGGTCAGACGAACGCACGTAGGGAGTCTCAATGTCTGCCAATTCTTCTGGTCCCGACAAATCTGCCAGTACTGCGGCATCGCTCCACCGCGAAGCGCGTGCCACTGCATCCACCAGGATCAGCCGTGCTTCTGCCTCCATCGACCGATTCCGCGCGGCGGCGGCCTTCTTGAGTCCTGCATACGTGTCCTCTGGCAGCGACCGAACTGTCAGCGTGCGTGTGCCCATGGGGTCACCTCCTAGTCTGCTAGCAGTTGTGCTAGCACAAATGCTAGCACGATAGCCCCAGCTAAGCCCCAAGGGCATCAACGTTGATGCCCTCCATGGAACAGGATCAGCGGCGTCTTAGGTGGGTGGCCAGGTAGATCATGCCCGCCATTATCAGGGGTGCTCGCCAGTGGTTGCGCGCTGACAAGTTGTTGGCGCCTGGGTGGGTGATGTCATAAACCCACAGGCCGACCAAGACGGCCATAACCGCAAGGATGATCAGAATGAGGATGACCTTCGTTATGTAGTACGGCAGGGATTCGGAGTAAGTCTTGGCAGGGATGCGCTGGTAGCTGCTGCTGCCTCTGGGCGCTTGGAGAGGTAGGCCGCCATAGGGGGTGATGTTCCTGGGCGCATTCCAGTCGCTGGGCCATTGGCTTACCAAGCCTTGGTCCTGGGCGGGGCTCCATTGGAAGGCGGAGTTGTTCGCCAGGTTCGGCAGTTGGCCCGGCGGCGGGATTGGCTCCCACGGCTGCGGATCTGGGGGAACTTGGGGATGGGGGATCCCTGCACTCATGCCGTCATCCTAGCCTCAACGCCCCAATTTGATTCGCCTCAAGTTCATCCATCGCCCCCTTGTCGCCGCCTCAAGTCTGAGGCAATGCCATCGAACGGGTTCAACGAAACCTCAGACAGGAGGCTGAGGCTGAAGTGGCCCGCTGGCCTGGTTAGAACCAGGCCTGGACTAGTTGGCGCGTAGCCCTCCTCAGGAGAGAGTCCGCATTGCGCATGGCTTCGGCCGGGGTGGTCGCCAGGCCGGCCAGGGGATAGACGGCCGAAAGGCCCAGTTCAGCCAGTTGGGGTTGGGTCAGAGTGCACTGGCCGCAGACGGCCACCACCGGCACACCCTGGGCAGCGGCGCAGACACCGGCCACGGCCTTGCCCATCAGGTCCTGGCGGTCAATGCAACCCGCACCAGTGACAATCAAAGACGCGCCGGCCAACAACTCGCCAAAGCGACCCAGTTCCAAGATCAAAGCCACCCCGGGCAGAGTCCGGGCGCCAAGGGCGCTGAGGGCCGCGAAACCGGTGCCGCCGGCGGCGCCCGCGCCGGGCTGATCACGGCAGTCCTGACCGCAAGCGGCGGCCAACACGTCAGCCCAGTGGGACATGTTGTGCTCAACGCGGCGCGCGGCATCGGCCAAGAGACCCTTTTGCGGGCCGTAGACGGACACGGCACCTTCCGGACCCAACAGCGGGTTGGAGACGTCGCAAGCCAAGACGATCTCCCGGCCGGCCAGAACCTCACGCACCGGTGCCAGATCAATCGCTTCGATGGCGCCTAGGCTGCGGGCACCTGGAGTCACCAGGCAGCCGTTCTTGTCCAGCAGTTTGGCGCCCAAACCGGCCAAGAGTCCTGCGCCGCCATCAGTACTGGCGGAACCGCCTAGTCCCACCACCAGAGACTCGGTAGAAGGATCCGCCAAGGCGGTGGCCATGACGCGGCCAAGGCCCACGGTGGAAGAATCCAGCGGTGCCAGCTTCCCGCCGGGCAAGCGCATCATGCCGCAAGCATCTGCCAGTTCAACCACGCTGGTAGAACCGGACCTGGCGTAGCGGGTGGAAACCGGTTCGCCAGTGGGCCCAGGCACCACCACTGGTACGGATTCGAAGCCGAACTCTTCAACAGCGTCAAGGGTGCCCTCACCCCCATCTGCCAGCGGGAAACCCACTGACTCCAGCCCGGCGCCGGCCAATGTCTCAGACACCGCCCGCCGGGCCGCCGCACCCGTCAACGAGCCCTTGAACTTGTCAACGGCCACAATCACCTTCGCGCTCACGTCAGCAGCATAAGCCGGCCCGCCGCAACCCCAGAACGCGGCCGCTGTGGCGTTGCCCGGTTGGGTCATAACGCTGGTCGGTCTGCCTTTTCGACAAGCAGCGCCGCGCGTCTCAACAGGGCCTTCGCCGCAAAGGCGCGGACCTGGCTGGCACTTCCCGAATCAGGAGTCATGCTCGAACTCTCAGTCGAGGGACGGCTCCGGCCAGCGGAATCCCGTCACGGATGATGTCTGCGACGACTGGTTCGAAGGCGGCTTTGGCCAAGAACTCGGATTCCGTGAAGACCAGAACGTCACAGGCATTCCCGAGGCGCTCCCAGACCGCGTCTTGAAGGTGCAGCGCGCCGTCCCACCCGGCTGGCGCAATCACAGCTAGGTCCACATCGCTGCCTGGCTGGGCTTCGCCCCGGGCAATCGACCCGAAGAGTATGACGGAGCCTGCGCCGGCGCTCGCCTCGGCCACAACCTGGCGGAGCGATTCGACCGGGGAGGCCATAGCTCGGAGGAGCGGTACCCATATGTGCTGCTCATTGAGCTTGTGGAGCGTCGAATTGCCGTAGGTCTCCGCCTCAACCAGGCCGGTCGCGGCCAATTCCTTGAGTGCCGTCTGGACTGCCCACAGGCTGTGCCGCTGCCCGATCATGCCGCCGATGTGCCGACCGCTCATTGGCTTGCCTGTACGGAGCAGCACAGCCAAGACAGAGCCCTTGGCGCCAGGGATGAGTCCCCCGAAGTCCAAACCGAACCGCATGGCGCAAGCCTACGCTGC
>JAIRTF010000196.1 GCA_031255075.1 Bifidobacteriaceae bacterium
GCCGCCGCGCCGGTTTCCGCCCAGGCTCCGGTAGCCGCCGCGAGTGAGGCGCCTAGCGCATCTGGGACAACGGCTCCCGCCAGCCAGCGGCTGGCCAAGTCCAACCCGACGGTTCAGACGGCCGGCGAGGTTGACAGCGGCGGCCGCCGCGCGGCATCGCCCCTGGTCAGAAGGCTGGCCCGGGAACACGAAGTCGACCTGCGGAAAGTAGTCGGTTCTGGGCCCGGCGGCCGGATCATCCGGGTGGACGTGGAGCGGGCCATTGCCGAACGGGCGGCCAGAGATGGCGGCCACGGAGAAGACTCCCGACTGGCGGTCCAGACGGCCGGGCAAGGCTGGGAGGCAAGGCAGACCACTGAGGCGGCTGCGAGCGCCGGCCTGGTAGCCAGCCCAGGCTCCGATCCGCGCGAACCAACCGAAGTGCCGCTCAGCGCTCTGCGCCGGGTGATCGCCCGCCGGTTGGTGGCAGCCGCGCAGGAAATCCCGGCTTTCACGGTCACCGTGGCTGCCCAAGCCGACGAGCTGAACCGCTTGCGCGGCCAGCTGAATGAACACTTGGCGCGGGTCGGGCGTGGCAGGGTATCCGTCAATGACCTGGTCATCAAAGCAGCGGCTTTGGCCCTCAGACAGCACCCGGAAGTCAACGCCTCTTGGGGAGAGGACCGCTTGTGGCATCACCAGCGGGTCAACCTGGGGGTAGCCGTGGCAGCACCAAAAGGCCTGATGGTGCCGGTTGTGCTCGACGCTGACACCAAAACCCCAGCCCAAATCGGCGCGGAGGTCCGGGCCTTGGCAGCGCTGGCCAACGAAGGCAAACTCAGTCCCGAACAAATGAGCGGCGGCACGTTCACCGTGTCCAATCTGGGGATGTACGGGGTGGAGGAATTCACCGCCATCATCAACCCACCGGAAGCCGCCATCCTGGCGGTTGGCGCCGCCCGGCCGGAACTGGATTTGGTGGATGGCGAAGTGGTGTTGCGCCAAGTCATGCGGCTGACCCTAACCGCTGACCACCGCTTGGTGGATGGCGCGTTGGCGGCCCAGTTCCTGGCCACGACGCGCAGCCTGTTGGAGAACCCGCTCAGCTTGGTCGCCTGAAACGGCGAGAGGGTGTCCGGCCTGGCCGGAGTCAGTCGCCGGCTGGCTTCGGCTTGGCCAAACGCCGTAACCCGGCGAAGTCTGCTACCGCCCGGCGGCCAATGCCAATGATCTTCGGAATGTTGATCGAATTGACGCCGCCTTGGCGTGGCCGGAATGTCACTTCGATCCACTTGACCTTCATGCCGAGCTGCAAGAACCTGGCTGTGATCAGCACATTCGCCAAGTTGTGGGCTGGTGGGATGGTGGGAAGAATCTCCGCCAGAGCGCCGGCCCGCATCAGCCAGAAGGGACAGTTGGCGTCTTTGGCTTTGACGCCCAAGGTCAGACGCACCACCAGCCGCAGCACCCGGGTGACCACCACCCGGGAGAACCCGTCTTGGCGGCCAGACCGCCAACCGATCACCGCGTCAGCCTCATGCCGGGCGTCCCAGAAGGCCGGGAATTCGGACGGCAGGGTCTGCCGGTCGGAATCGGTTTGGAAAACAAAGTCCGCGCCGTGCTCCAGGGCGTACCGGTAGCCGTACAGCAGCGTGGCGCCATGTCCGGAGTTCGGCTTGTTCAATACCACCAACGCTTCACCGTGCTTGGCGGCCAATTGTTCAAGCAGTTCGGCGGTGTTGTCCTTGGAGCCGTCGTTGACAATCACCAGCCGGGCTTGGCTTCCGGTGGCGGTGATTGGCCCAACCCACTCTTCGACCAGCGCCTCAATATTGTCGGATTCGTTATAGGCGGGGATAACCGCGTAGAGAACATCGCTCATGAAGCTGCTCCTTTGGTGGCGGGCAGCCGGTCCGAGGCCGCCTCACAGGCGTCTGGTCCGTTTGCGGAGGAGTTGGTTGGAGCGGGCTCAGGGCCCTTGGCAGCTGTGTCACAGGACCCGGCGCCGCTGTCCGCCGCTGGAGAGGACGTCTCGGGCTGAGTCGGGGTGGGTGGACCCCAGATGAAACGGAAGGTGACCAGTTTGTTGAGGGTGAACTGGAAGCCGGCCACCACCACAATCGAAACGGCCTTGACCAGCGTTTCGTTGAGGTCCCAGACCACCACGCCGAGGTGCAGAATCAATGCTGACAGCCCCAGGCCGGTCCAACCCACTCCCAGGAAGATCAGCGCCCGGCGGAGCAGCCGGTTGGTCCGGCGGAAGTTGAAGAACGCGTTGCAGGTGAAGCTGATGGCGATCCCCAAATGGACACCAATAAGGTTGGCCACCTGGAGGTCCAGGCCGGCCCGGCGCAGCAGCAAGAACAGGACGAAGTCAGCACCGGCGGCAATCGCTCCGAACAGGCCTTACAGGACCACCTGCCGCATGAAGGCCGGCCGCGTGACCTTGTAGAAGAAAGTGGAAACTATGCTCAATGGTGAGCCCTCTCATGCCCTATCGACTCGCGGAGAAGGGAGCTTCCCGCCGCCCTGATGTACCGGAAACCCACGCTAACACACTGGCGTCGGGGCGCGCTGAACCGGCTATCAGCCCAGTTGGTCAGGGGTTTCGGTTGTCTCGGGGCCGGGATGATGTAGATACCGGAAGACCGTCGTGGCCCCGCATCCGGACGGCCGTCAGGCCTCAATGACGCAAAAGACATGCCCGGTGGCTACGCGTCCGCCTGGTTCTCCATCCAGTCCCTTGACGGTTCCGGCGCGCGGTGCCACCAACGGCTGCTCCATTTTCATCGCTTCCAACACCACCACCAGGTCACCTTCGGCTACCGATTGTCCTTCGGTCACGGCCACGCGCACCACGGTGCCCTGCATCGGAGCGGTGACGGCGGCATCGGCGGCCGGGGCAGCCTTGGTACCGGCGGACGGTGGCCGATGCCGCGCCGGGGCCCGCGGTGGACCGGGCGAAGGCGACGCGGCGGCTGGTCCCACCGTTCCGGGCAGGGTGGCTGGCAGAACCACCTCCAGTCGTTTGCCGTCCACCTCAACTACCATCCGTGAAGTCGGCGCCGGTCCGGCTTCAGTGGCCGCCGGTGCGTCCGCCGCCGGCAGGGACGCCACCACCGGTGCGAAGTCCTGCTCTATCCAGTTGGTGTGGCAGCTGAAGCCAGCGGCTGTGGGGGCTGTGAAGTCAGGGCTGTCAATCACCGCCCGGTGGAAGGCTCGCAGCGAGGCCACGCCATCCACCCGCAGTTCGCGCAAGGCGCGGCGAGCCCGCGCCAATGCGCCGGCCCGGTCGCGGCCCCGGACAATCACTTTGCCGATCATCGAATCGAACGCACCGGAGACGGTGTCCCCGGATTCGTAGCCAAAGTCGCAGCGCACCCCAGGGCCGCCCGGCAAGCGCAGATCGGCAATCCGCCCCGGCGCCGGCAGGAAACCGCGGGCCGGGTCTTCGGCGTTGATGCGGAACTCAATGGCATGGCCGTAGGCCAACACGTCGCGGTAGCCCAAGCTTTCGCCGGCGGCCAGGCGGATCTGTTCGCGAACCAGGTCAATGCCGGTGACTTCCTCCGTCACCGGGTGTTCCACTTGCAGCCGCGGGTTGACTTCCAGGAAGTACACCTCGCCGGTCGGTGCGACCAGGAACTCACAGGTGGCGGCGCCCACGTAGCCAACCGCTCCCAGCAGATCGCGGGATGCTCCGGCCAGGGTCTGTTCCTGGGCGGCGGTCAGGAACGGCGCCGGTGCTTCTTCGATCAGCTTCTGGTGGCGCCGCTGCAAAGTGCAGTCCCGGGTTGAGATGACCGCCACGGTGCCTTCTCGATCCGCCAGGCACTGGGTTTCAACATGCCGGGGGCGTTCCAAGTATTTCTCGGCAAAGCATTCGCCTTGGCCAAAAGCGGCGATAGCTTCGCGCCGGCAGGCCGCCAAAGCTTCTTCGGCTCCCTCAGCTGAGCGCACCACCCGCATGCCGCGACCGCCGCCGCCGGCCACCGCTTTGATCACCACCGGATAGCCGCAGGTCGCAGCGAATTCTTGGACATCTTGGTGACTGGTCAATACCCCGCTGGCCGGCACCAACGGCACCTGGAGTTTCAAGGCCAATTCGCGGGCAGCGATCTTGTTGGACAGTTGCTCCAACACTTCTGGTGACGGTCCCACCCAGGCCAAGCCGGCTTCGATCACCGCCCGGGCCAGCTCCGGTGACTCGGATAAGAACCCATAACCGGGGTGAACCGCATCCGCGCCGGCCCGCAACGCCAACGCCACAATGCCCTCAGTATCCAGGTAGGCGGCCGGCCCGCTGCCCATCGGCAAAGCGAAAGCCTCATCTGCCACTCTGACATGCAGCGCGTCCCGGTCTTCAGTCGCGTAGACAGCAATCGACCGGATTTTGGCTTCGGCGCAGGCCCGGGCCACCCGCACCGCAATCTCGCCACGGCCGGCCATCAGCAGACTTTGGAACACCCTTCCACGCTACGGCCGGCGCGGCTTGGGCGCTGCCCGCGCGGCATGTCAGGTCCTCGGCTGACTTTTGTGGGTGTCCTACAAAACCCCTGGACGCCACAGGTCCACCACGGATAGCGACAACCGCCTCAACAACTGTCGCAGCACCGGCAGGGACAACCCCACCACGCCATGGTGGTCGCCATCAATCCCGTCAATGAACGGACCACCCAACCCGTCAATGGTGAACGCCCCGGCCACGGCCAACGGTTCGCCACTGGCTACGTAAGCCTGGATTTCGGCATCGGTCATCTCCCCGAACCGTATCTCCGCGCACGATGCCGCGCCCTCACCTCGCCGTACGCTCCGTTGGCCGGGTACGGGGGTGGCCTCGGCGGCATCGGACAGCAAAGAAGTGGGGGCCAGCAACCAATGGCCGGTATGCAGATGGCCCACACGGCCGGCCTGCTGGCGGATTCGGCGGGCCGCATCGGTGGCGTCACGCGGTTTGCCCAGCAGTTCGCCATCCAGCTCCAGCATTGAATCGCAGCCCAAGACCAGCGCCTCAGGCGGCGCCGCGCCGCCCAAAGCTTCGGCTTTGGCGCGGGCCAACAGCTGAACCAACTCGGCCGGCGGGGTCGCCGGGTCATGACCCAAGGCGTCCGCCAAAATCTGATCCTCATCCACGTCCGCCACCATCACCACCGGGTCTATGCCGGCGGCCCGCAAAGTAGCTAGGCGAGCCGGCGAGGCGGACGCCAAAACTAGCGGGATCACAGCTAGCCGGTGTAAGCCTCGGCGGCCACGACCTCTACTTCGACCTGTTTGCCGGTCGGGGTTTTGTAGGTCCGTTGATCGCCGGGCTTGGCGCCCAAAATGGCGGCGCCAATCGGTGACTGTTCGGAGTAAACCGTGAGGTCATTGGAGGACGCCACCTCCCGCGACCCCAACAGGAAAGTCCGCTCCTGGCCGCCAATCTTGGCCGTCACCACCATGCCAGGCTGAATATGGGAGGTGTCCTCGGGAGCCTCGCCCACTTGGGCGCTGGCCAGCAATGCTTTGAGGGAAGCGATCCGCCCGGCCATCTTGGCTTGCTCTTCGCGGGCGGCGTGGTAGGCGCCGTTCTCTCGCAGATCGCCCTCCAGGCGGGCGGCCTCAATCTTGGCGACTACCTCAGCCATGCCTTCGCCTTGGAGATGATCCAGTTCATCTGTCAGCCGGTCAAAGGCCTCTTGGGTTAGCCAGGTACTCATATTCACTTCCTCGGTTTGCGTCGGGTCGGTTGGGTGGCTGACCCTGCCACCCGGCCGCCAGCCAATCGGTCTCCGTTTGGCCTGGCCACCAACTGCCCACTAATCGGTAGCCCAGTGTAAACCGCTTCGGCTGGCGGCGGGGTGAACCCAGCAGTGTTTCGGTCAGGTGCCAGGCGGCGCGGCCCTGGGCGGCTTGCCCTTGTAGGAGGGCTGTGAGGCTAGGTGAACGGGGCGCCCAACAGTGCGGTTGACCTGAGATCAGCTCCGGTGGCTTATTCTGGGTCACCTGAATTGGACCGCATGAGAGTGGCAGTGGTGGACGCTTGGCGTGGCCGTTTTGACCAGTTGGGTCAAGGCGGGCTACCCTAGAGCGTTCCGTGTGGACAGCCCAGGTTGCCACGCGCCCGTTCGCCGGCGGCCCGGCGAGCAACACTCAAGAGACAAGAAGGCTGAAAGAACTGTGCGTACGTACACCCCGAAGCCCGGCCTGATCGAGCCGAAGTGGCACATCATCGACGCCACTGACGTGGTGCTTGGTCGGCTGGCAACTCATGTGGCCACCCTTCTGCGCGGCAAGCACAAGCCCCAGTTCGCGCCACACGTGGACGTGGGGGACTACGTGGTTGTCATCAACGCCTCGCAGGTGGCCCTGACCGGCAACAAACTGACCCAGAAGAAGGCTTACCGCCACTCCGGTTATCCCGGCGGGTTGAAAGCCATTCCCTATTCGGAGCTGATGGCGAAGCGGCCTGAGGAGGCCGTCCGCAAAGCCGTGCGTGGCATGTTGCCGAAGAACCGCCTGGCCCGCCAGCAGATCAAGAAGCTGAAGATTTACGCCGGCCCAACCCATCCGCATCAGGGCCAGCAGCCGCAACCATTTGACCTCACCAAGGTGGCGCAATAGCCCCGGGCTGTGAACCCACAAGCATGCAAGGAGAACTGTGACTGAGTCAGCCGTCGAGGCAATCGCTCAAGAAGAAGACGAGGATTTCGGGTCCGTCTACACCTCTGAGACACCCGAAACACCTGGTCGGGGCCAAACTCTGGTGGCTCCCGGCCGGGCGCTCGGGCGCCGCAAAGAAGCGGTCGCTCGGGTGCGCTTGGTGCCAGGAAGTGGCCAGTGGACCATCAACGGGCGTGAACTGGAGGACTACTTCCCCAACAAGTTGCACCAGCAGTTGGTGCGCTCGCCGTTTGCGCTGCTGGACATTGAGGGCAAATTTGATGTGATCGCCCGCATCAACGGCGGCGGGGCTTCCGGCCAGGCCGGCGCTTTGCGCCTGGGTGTGGCCAGGGCTCTGAACGCCATTGATGAAGAACACAACCGTCCGGCTCTGAAGAAGGCCGGTTACCTGACCAGGGATGCCCGCGTCACCGAACGTAAGAAGGCCGGCCTGAAGAAGGCCCGTAAAGCTCCGCAGTATTCGAAGCGCTGACGCGCGGGCTAGCCGATGGGCCGTCTGTTTGGAACCGATGGGGTGCGCGGCCTGGTAGGCCGCGAAGTCACCGCCGAATTGGCAATGCAGTTGGCGGCGGCCGCTGCCCGGACCTTGGAAGCCGAAGAGGGACTTGGCTACGGTTCCAAGGTGGCGCCGCCGGTGGTGGACCACCGCCAAGAAAGATCAACCCGGCGCCTGCGCGCCATTGTGGGCGTAGATTCGCGCGTTTCAGGTGACATGTTGGCGGCTGCCTCCGCAGCAGGGTTGGCCTCAGCCGGGGTCAACGCGGTGATAGCGGGCATTTTGCCAACACCAGGGATCGCTCACATCACCAAAGCCATGGGCTTTGACCTGGGGGTGATGATCTCAGCTTCACATAACCCCTACCAAGACAACGGCATCAAGTTTTTCTCTTCCACCGGTTACAAGTTGCCCGATGCCGTGGAGGAGGTCATCGAGTCCCGCCTGGCTGAAGCTTGGGAACCCACCGTAGGCGACCGGGTTGGTTCGGTGCAGATTGATCTGGACGCGCACGAACAGTACATCGACTTTCTGGTTGACTCCGCCCCGGTCAGCTTGGCTGGTATGCGGGTGGTGTTGGATTGCGCCAACGGTGCTGCCTACCAGGTGGCCCCAGAGGTGTTCCGGCGCTTGGGCGCCGAAGTCACCGCCCTGGGTGTCCAGCCCTCCGGCACCAACATCAACGCCGGTTTCGGCTCGACTCACCCCGAACGTCTCCAAGCGGCGGTCGTTGGGCTGGAGGCCCACGCCGGCTTCGCCTTCGACGGCGACGCGGACCGCTGCCTGGCGGTGGACGGCGCCGGCGAGCTAGTCGATGGCGACAAGATTCTGGGTCTTCTGGCTTTGGCCATGAAGGGCCGCGGCGAACTGGCCGGTGACACCTTGGTGGCCACCGTGATGTCCAACCTGGGGTTGTTCAAAGCCATGACCGAGGCCGGCATAGAGGTCAAGGTGACCGGGGTGGGTGACCGCTACGTCCTGGAAGAGATGATCCGCGGCGATTACTCCTTGGGCGGTGAACAATCCGGGCACGTCATCATGTCGCGTCACGCCACCACCGGGGACGGCACCTTGACGGCCGTCCAGTTGGCCTGTGAAGTGCGGGCGGCCCAAGCATCTTTGGCTGAGCTGGCCCGCACCGTGGTGAC
>JAIRTF010000225.1 GCA_031255075.1 Bifidobacteriaceae bacterium
TGCTGACCTTGAACGCTCTGGTCGCGGCCAAAGAAGTGCTGATCCCAATCCAATGTGAGTACTACGCCCTGGAGGGCTTGTCGCAGTTGTTGAGGACAGTGGACCGGGTCAGAGAATCCCTCAACCCGGAGTTGGTCCTCGGTGCCATAGTGCTGACCATGTATGACCAGCGCACCAACTTGGCCCAAGATGTGGTCAGGGAGGTCCGGCAACACTTCGCCAATGAGGTGCTTGACACCACCATTCCACGCTCGGTGCGGGTTTCTGAGGCTCCGGGCTATGGGCAAAGCGTGATCACCTACGACCGGAACTCAAGCGGAGCGTTGGCTTACCTTGAAGCGGCACTCGAACTATCAACAAGGGCGGGAGGACACAACTGATGCCTGAGCCGAAAACTGGGGCTGTGACACCCCGGCGGGCTGGAGCCAACCGTCCAGGAGAGGTGGCAACCAATGGCTGATCGCAAGACGGGTCTAGGCAAAGGCCTAGGCGCATTGATTCCCCCAGCGCGAACCAGCCAGGCAAGTACAGGCGGGTCTTCCAAGAAACCGGCCCGCCCGGTAGACCTGCTGTTCACGTCCCAGTCCACCGGTCAGGGTTCACCTCCGGCGCCGGATGCCGATCTGGTGGCGGTGCCAGGGGCAGAATTTGCCATGGTGCCGGTGGATGCGGTCCGCCCCAACCCGCGGCAGCCACGTGAAGTTTTCGATGAAGAAGCCTTGGCAGAACTGGCGGCCTCAATCAAAGAGGTTGGCCTATTGCAGCCGGTGGTTCTCAGGCCGCTCAGCGAAGCCGGTACCTATGAACTGGTGATGGGGGAGCGGCGCTGGCGGGCGGCCCAGCTGGCCAAGTTGAATGAGATCCCAGCCATAGTTCGCCAGACCGAGGATCAGGACTTGCTGCGCGACGCACTCCTGGAGAATCTCCACCGGTCACAGTTGAACCCGTTAGAGGAGGCGGCGGCCTACCGCCAGCTGCTGGATGATTTTGACTGTACCCATGAGGAACTGGCCAGCCGGATAGCTAGGTCCAGACCGCAGATTTCCAACACTCTGAGGCTGCTCAAACTGCCGCCCTTGGTTCAGAGGCGTTTGGCGGCCGGCGTGATCTCGGCCGGCCACGGCCGGGCGCTGCTGGCCCTGGAAGATGACGCCGCCAAGGAGCGCTTGGCGCAGCGAATTGTGGCTGAGGGACTATCGGTGCGGTCGACTGAAGAGATGGTCGCCGTAGGCGAAGTCCCACCGGAAGCCAAACCCAAGCGCGCCAAGGTACGTCCAGGCGGCCGCCGGGAAGCGTTGGACGCACTTGAAGAACGCCTAGGTGACAAGCTGGACACCAAGGTGCGCGTCTCGCTGGGCAAGACCAAGGGGCGGGTCTCGATTGAGTTTGCCTCATTGGCGGACCTCAACCGCATCATCGAAGTGATCGCACCGGAAGACCCAGGCGTCCTCCAGTCCTGAACGGCCCGAACCGGCAATCGCTGTGAGTCCTCTGTGTGCCCGGCCGGCCGTGAATGACCGCGAATCCCGAGCTGGTCGGTCAGCGGCTTTGCCGGCAGGCGCTCCGGAAGCGGCGGCCGACTACCAAGAAGGCCGCCCCCAGGCCAATCGTCAAGCCGGCAGTGCCCACAAACTGGCCGAGTGGGGTCTGGTTGCCGGTGACTGGCAGTCCTCCTTGCGGACCCGCTCCACTTACGCCGGAGGGAACCACTACTTCGAAGCTAGCCAAGCCGGTGGAGTTACCGGTCAGATCTAGCACCTCAACGCTGACCTGGTAGGTGCCAGCCTTGGTGTAGGCGTGTTCAAGGGCGAACTCTTGGCCTTGGAGGGTCAGTAGTTGGCGCCCCGAGCCGTCGCCGTAGTTGACCCAGGCTTCCCAAGTGTCGCTACCCGGGTCGGTGAAACTGCCTGGCCTTGACAGCAATCCGTTGGCTGCCAGGGTCTGGTTGGCTCCGGCCGACACTTGAGGTGCCACGTTCCGCGCTTCCACTGTCCAAGTGGTTTGGGAGGTTCGGCCCAGCATGTCCGTGACTCTCAACGAGACGCTGTAGTTACCGGCCACTGGCAGCGGCACTGTCACCTCAACTCCAGACCAGTCGCCGAAATCACCATCGCCGTCCAAATCCCAGGCGTAGGTCAAGCCGCCTGCCAAGGGGTTGATAGACCCTGCGGCGCTAAGCGTGACGGAGTTGCCTTCGACTTGGGTGGCTGGTCCGGCCACGGCCGCTTGGAGGGCCTGAACTGTATAGCGGACTGTGACCTGTGTATCGGCTGGCTGGGTTGTGGAAGCGCCGACCGGCCCGGTGGCTGCCACCTGGGCCACATCCGGCGTGTGCCCTTGAACAGCCGGTGTCGGCAGGACCGCGTAGCCGCTGTCTGCCGAGTAAGTCACCTGGCCAGTCAGCAGATCGGTGTCCACTACCCAGTCTTGGGTTTGAGTCACCGCGGGAGGTGTCCATTGGTCCGCGCCTTCATAAGTGACGGTTCGGGTGGTGGTCATTTGACTGACTTGGTGAACGTGGTTCAGGTGGACCGTGACCGCTTGATCGGTTGAGTTGTCGTCATCGAACAGAGCCGGCGCGTCGATCGAAGCAACCTGATAGTTGGGGGGGATGGCGGCTTCGGCTTCGGTTTGGGCGTACGCAATCGGCTCCAGGGGCTGGCCGGACAGCTGAGTGCGGCTGCCCGGCAGGGGTGAGACCACCGCACCGCCGGCTTCGTCATCGACGAAAACTACATGAGCTAAGGCCGGATCCAGTTCGGCTTCGGCGTAAAGGCGCTCTTCATAGGCTATGGTTACCGATTGACCGGGCAGCACCGTTTGGTCGCGCAACTGGTATTCGACGGCTGTGTCGACACCCTGGACAATGGTCTGGCCTGGCGTGAAGGAACCGTCGACATTCTGGAAGCCGCTCAAGGTGTCAAAGTAGCTGTAGCCCCCAGCCACCAGTGCATCGCCTTCCAGCAGAGCCAGGTAGAGACGCAGGGACGAGTTCTCAATGTAGACAGCCTTAGGACCGGCCTTGATAATCGGGATGCGGTCATCGGCGTCCAGTTGGGTATCCAAGAACACCCCAAAATTGAAGCCTTCAGCGGCCGTGGCGCCGGTGTTAGTGTAAGTCACCGTATGAGAGATTGCGCCCTGCTGGGTGATGTAGACAATCTCGCTGACCAGGATGGTGGCACCGGAGTAAGTCGTGGTGAACTCTTGGGCGATGGCCGTACCACCACGCCAAGGGCGGGTATAGACCGAACCATCCGTCACGTTTTGGATTCTGCGAGCGGAGGAAGCAGAACTCCAGTAGTGCCAACTGGTTGACGCGCTCCCGTATTGGTACGCGTAGGAGTGAGTCGTGCTGGGACTGGACAGGTCAACAATCAGGTTGGCGAATAGCGGGCCGCCTTCATAGGAAGCAGCCCGCAAGGTGACTTGGTAATCCACCTCGTTGCGCTCAAACGACAGCGTAGAGAGAACCTGGTTGGAGGAAGGGGCGGGGATCGCGGTCCAATCGGAGAAATCAACTGCCCCGTTGGGCAGGAGGCTCACAAGGTCAGCCGGCGGCGCGGCATCAGCGCGAGGGGAAGTCTTGGGCAGCAGCGCAGCCGCCGCGAACAGCGCCAAGGCTGCGGTCAACAGGCATGTCAGGGCGCGGCCCGGACGGCTGGTTGCTATTGAACGGAGGGTCATGGGGATTTCTCCTTGTGCTTCTAGGGGCGCTTTAGCGAGTGGTCCAAGAAAGGCGTGATCGCTAACAGCGAAAATAGCGGGTTTCGCGGCTGTGGTCAAAAGCCGCAAGGGCGGTGCCGCGCCATGCGCACGCGTCCAGGGGCTCGATTCGTGGGCTCCTATCGCTATTGGGGCCGCCATTCCCCACGCGGGGAGTGTGCGTCAGCCGCCCAGGGGACCGGCGATGGCTGCTTCGTGGCGTTTGACCAGAGCCACCACCCGGTAGGTGGCGGGCAGCAGGACAACTTCCGCCAGGCATTTGTAGATGTACCCCAGCACAGCGTAGCCGATGAACTGAGCACCGGTAATAACGCCGAAAAACGCGATGAAGCAGAACACTGCTGTGTCTGCCAGTTCGCCTATCGCAGTGGAGGCGAGCAGGCGGACAGCCAGAGCCCGTTCCCCGGTCTTACGTTTGATGGCGGCCAAGGTGGCGGCGTTGAGTAGCTGGCCAGCCAAGTAGGCGGCCATCGAGGCAAGCACAATTCGGGGAACAAATCCCAGCACGGTTTCGAAAGCGGCCTGCCCTTCCCAGGATTGGGCCGGCGGGACAGCGCCAACCAACCAGAATGAGCCAGCGGCCAACACCGATCCAACAAACCCCAACCAGATGGCGCGCCGGGCCGCCCGAAGGCCGAAAACCTCCGTCAGCACATCGCCCAGAATGTAGGTCAGCGGAAACAGAAACGCCCCACCGTCAATGGTGACCGGCAGCGGCGAACCGAACAGGTGGATCTGCCCCAAACCAATCAGTTTCACAGCCGAGATATTGGAAATCACCAGTAGACACATGAACAGCCCCACCAGCGGGGCATACCAACTGCGGGTGGCGAGCGGCGCCTCAAGCCGGTTAGGAGATGACACCATCCAATCATGACGCACCAGTCCGGGTTGTGTGGCGGCCCAGGTGGCGCCTGTCCGCCGCCTTTGGCGAACCGGCCCCAGCGTGGTGGATGCTCTTCGGTGACCGCTCTGCGCTCTGCGCGTAAAGGGCTTCCCGTCCCATGTGGTAGCTGCGCTAACGTGACAGAGTGAGTGGAGATAAACGACCCGGATCCAGCATTTCGCTGGTGCAGGTGTTGGCCAGCGCCCTGGCCGCGGTCACCTCCACAGTCGCGCTGTCCTACCTGGGTGTGACGGGCACCATTGTGGGCGCCGCCCTGGCCTCCGTCATCACGGTGGTGGGCAACTTCATCTACGCCCGTTCCCTTGATAAGACCCACCGCGCCGTCAAGAACTTGGCTCAGCAGGCCGCCACAGTGGTGCTCCCAGCGGCACAGACTCGGCCGGACGATGCCGCCGAAGCCGCCCCAGCTTCAGAACAGGATTCCGTCGGCTCGGCTACCTCCGACGCAGGTGAGGCAGCCAGTGGCGAGGCGAAGGCAGATCTGGGTGACCGAGACACCGTCCCGGCGAGCAGTAGCAGCGAAGTCACCAGCCAAGCCAGCCAAGCTGGCGACGGGCCGGCTCTAGAATCAGCGGTCGCCGTCGATGGCCCCACCACAGCGGACGGTGCCGAGGGCGGAGAAGGAAGCCAGGCCGAGGACAAAGCTGGAGAGGGCCGCCTGGCCGAGTTGCCAGTGGCCAAACCAGTAGCTGTTGGACCGTCCATCCATGACGAGGCCTGGTTCAGCCGCATGACTGAGCGCTACGGCACCACCAAGACCCTGGTGGCCCTCGGTCTGGCAGTCTTCCTGCTGATCATGGGCCTAATCACGGCGCTGGAATTGTGGATGGGCAGGCCACTGTCAGACGAATTGACCGGCCGGACCTCCGGCCGGGAGACCACCTTCCTGAACCGCCCGGCTCCGGCCCAAACGCCGCCCGGCCACCAAACCCCGCCGCCGGCCACCCCCACCATGACGCCCACGCCATCGCCCACACCGACCCCCACCCCGACTCCCACGCCATCGGAAACGCCGCCGCCGACCG
>JAIRTF010000002.1 GCA_031255075.1 Bifidobacteriaceae bacterium
GGAGCCGTTTGGCGACATACTGTCGAACCGGAGCACGCCCTACGCTCCCATCCGGGCCGGATGTCTTTTACGTGGCTTCCCCAGCAGCACTGATAGCGCGCTACGTGGTACTAAGAAACGCCGGGCCAGGCCAATCCACATTGGCTGTGGCCCCTGCACAGCTCTTGACCCACGTAAGGCGGTGAGCCCAGGTGAACCACCCTAAAAGGACCGTTCGGCGTATGTACCTCGGCTCGGAGTTGGTGGGCTCCGTTGACCGTTACCCGTCTCGCATAGAACTCGAAACCGATGACTTGGAGCCAACCGCCCCAGTGCGTGACCTAGGTGAGGTGGCCCGCTTGGCGCGGACCGCCCAACGCGGAGTGCTGGACTACATCTCGATTGACGACACGCTGGCCGGCAACCCGCCGTTCTCTGGGCGGCGGCGCACCGGGCTGGATTCGGTCAAACTGGCCACCCGGTTGGCGCCGGCCACCGAAGGGGTCCGTCTGGTTCCGCAGGTGGCCGCCAATCGTGTCAAACCTTCCACGCTGTTGGAGGCGTTGATTGAGTTGGAGGTGGCTTCTGAGGGCCGCCACGGCTGGGAGTTGCAGTTGCATGACCACCCGGCTCCGATGACTCACAGCGGTGAGTTGTTGACGGCGATTGTTGAGGACACCTGGTCCGCTGGCGAGCCATTGACTCAGTTGGCGGCCTCAGCCCGGGCTTTCAGGCACCGCCGGTTGGATGCTTCGATCCACCGGACCCAACCAGCCCGTCAACCGGTGGCAGTGATGCGGGCGGACAGCCCACAGATGGCGGAGCTGGCGGCTTGGCGGGCCCATGTGGCCCGGATTTCCGCCACCGACCGGGAAACCGCCCTAAGCCGCCGCGCTGACCTGCGCGATGCCGCTGAACGAGCCGGCCGCGACCCGGACAGTTTGAAGGTGTTGGTTGACGTAACGGTGACGCTGTCCCGGGCGCCATCCCACGCCGAAGCCCGCAAAGAACTGGCCGAAGAGATGATTGGCGAGCCGCTGGGCGGCCACAGCGCCCGCTTTGTCGGCACCCCAGAGGGTTTGGCCGATTGGTGCATCGAATGGGTCATGACCGATAGTTGCGACGGTTTCACCTTCCTGCCAACTTCTGTGCCGGTGGATCTGATGATGCTGGTCGACGGCGTAATGCCGGTGTTGGCATTGGCCGGCTATGTGCCCTCGGTCTACCAGCGGCCGACTCGCCACGCCACTGGCCGGGCGGTACCGGTGCCGCGCCGCCGAACAAACCCTGCGGCCGGGTCCGAGGCCCGGCCAGTCCACGAAAACGCCGCCGAGAGGCCGTAACGTGCCACGCGCCATCGGCCACCACAAAGGGCCTGTGACGCCGGGCTCCTAGCTGTTCGCCGCGGCCGGCTCCGACTGCGCCCCCGGGTCTGGGAGCACTGATCCGGTTGCCGCCGGTTCATCGGTGACTGCAATACCGGCCGAAGCTCCGGCGAAGGCCGCCGGACGAGCCAGGAAGGCCAACAGCAGCGGGAACGCAAAGTAGAGGTGCAGGAAGTAGCGCACCAGTTGCACTGGCCCGGCGAAGAACGTCAACGACAACAGAACCAGCAGCCCTACCGGTAGGGCCATGGCGCGGCCAGGACTTCCCCGGCGAACAGCCAACGCAAAGACAAAGATGGCCAGCCACAAGTACAGGCCCGGCGTCAACAGCCACGAGATGACCGGCGCGCGGGCAACTGTCCAGGACTTGGAAATGGCCCGGTAGAAGTCTTGCACCGGCGGCAGCACGGACGGGCTGTGCATGACGCCAGGATATTCGGTGTCGAACGCGAAATAGCTGGTCACCTTGGTTGAGTAGACGCCACGCGGATGGACGCCCAGAGAATAACCGGTGATGGGCGCACCCGGCAGCCAAGCCTCATAGGTGTTGGCCATGGTCGCATCCAGATAGACGGCCGGGTAGCGCAGGCCGATTCGCAACCAGTCCTTCCAGAACTCTTTGGTGTGAGTCTCCAGGCGGGGGTTGTTGAGGCCGGGCCAGATCATGTCGGAATTGACCGGAGCGTAGCTTCCCAACCCCTCGCCCACCCCCTCAGGGGTAGCCCACCACTTTTCGATTGTCTGACGGTCTTCAGCGCTCAACTGGTCGCCTTCCATGTTGTAGACGCGAGCCAATTGCTGCAACGGCACCGAAAGGGAACTCACCGGCAGCGGCGGCGCAAAGTGCAACACGCGAGGATAGAGAAAACTCGTGGCGAACAGGCACAACACGATCGGCGAGACCACTGCCACCGCCACAACAGGCCGCCTCCCCCTGGAAACGATCAACGCCCAGACTGCGACAGGCACCAGCACGTAGACGGCGTTCAACCGCAGCAACAGCACAAAGGTGGCGGACAAGGCAGCCGCAGCGCCGATGCTCCAGCCGGCCCGCCCCTTGGCGATGTCCACCAGTAGGACCACGAACACAGTCAACGCCGCCGAGGCCAAACCGTCCTTGGTGGAACACAGTGCAAACATGGCCACCGTGGGGAACAGCGCATAGTAGGCCCAGCCGGTGCGGACCGCCCAGCGCGGCACCCCCCACGCCGCCAAGCGACCCAGCACCCAGGCAAAGGAGGCGGCAATTGCTAAGGCCTGGATCAACAGGTAGACGGCGATGGCGGCGTTCCATCCGCCCAGCAGCCGATGCAGGAAACGCACGCCGTGTCCTAACAGCAGCACGTGTAGCGGCGGCTGGGCGTAGCCGATGGCGCCCGATTCAACCTGCGCCATCTCTACCGCGGCGTCATAGGCGAAAAACCCCGGATAGGTAGCCAGCCACAGCGGCATCCAACACAGGAAGATGCCGGCCCATCGCCACAAGAACGGCTTGAACCCCGTCAGGGCGCCTTGAACTTTGGCCCGCGACCCACGCATCACCAAGCCCGACGCTACGGCCACCGCCGCCGCCAAGACTGGCACCAGCAACAAGACCAACAGCCAAGTCCACGCCGACCCCCAAGCGGGCGCACCGTCGCGACGGACTTGGGGACCCAGCACCAGAGCCAGCGAATAGATCACCGCCAGCACCCAGGTCGGTATTCGTTTCAATTCATGTCGCAGGCCGAGCCGCTCGCCCAGACCCTTGGCACGGGCCAAGAT
>JAIRTF010000026.1 GCA_031255075.1 Bifidobacteriaceae bacterium
CGCGAGCATGATCTGCAAGAACAGTGAAGAGCCGGTGGATCCGGATAAGCCAAACGGCGCGAAGAAGGGCGATGGCTTCATAGTGCAGACTCACTCCGGCATATGGTTTGGCGCCGCGCTGCTGTCAAGCGGAAAGGTGCTGACCTGGGGACGTGACCCGACACGCGCGGCTCTGGGGCGGCAATGCTCTGGTAATGCTACCGAGAAAGCCACCTGTGCCCGCTATCCGGCCTTGGCTAATTTGGGTGCCTATAACGGTCGAGTCGTGCAGTTGACCTGCTCCTTTACGGCCGTGGCGACGCTCACAGACAACGCCAGGCTGGTGATGTGGGGCGTGCCGCTTCGTAGCTATGAGGGCCTGGTGGACAACGTCCACACCTGGAGTTCAAACTGCAATGACGACTGGAAAGCCTCGAACTGCTACTTCCACAACATCATGGTTGAGGATCCGCCCAGTTGGCGAGGTACCGGCATGCCCATAGTTGTAGCCAATGACGCCGTTCGCCTGCAGAACGGCCAAGGCTTCACCATCTGGTGGGACGGCTACGGAAAGATGTGGGGCATGGGCTGGCAGGAGAACGGCCAGATTGGCCACCATGGGACCAACTACGGTGTGCCTCTGCTGTTCCATGAGTCCAAGAAGCGCCGGGTCTGGTTCTCCAAGCCGCAGTATGAAAACTGCTACTACACCGACCAGACCCAGGGCTACGCCAACTGGGAGAACGATGACGAGATCACGTTCAAAGATAAGAAGGTCGCCACCGGAACGGGCGGTAAGGTGTACCGCTGTTCAGACCTCAACCGTAAGAAGGCGGATGACGGCTCCTGGTACTTCCCAGAGCGATTCACCTTCGAGCAGTGCGTCGAAAACGGTCTGTGCACTGCGGACGCCAGTAGCTATACGCCGGAACCCGGCAACGAATGCGAGGGGCTCACTCCCGGACCAGGCTGCGTTCCCGATCCGTGCCCGGCTGACAAGGAATCCGCTGCCCTGCGGGGTGAGTGCGCCTGGGGCGGCCACTGCTACACCGAGAGCGGTACCCTACGCCCGGACCGCCCAGATTGGTGCATTGGAGTCAACCCTGACGAAGAAGATGAAGGAGACGGCTGAACCCGGTGAACCGCCGCCAGCGGTTTCCTTGTGACCGGCGCAAAAACGCTAATGTTTGACCAACGCGTCTTGAGAGGAAGGTGTGCCTAGCGATGCAAGCACCCACCTATCTGGCTGAGAGCGGGCTGGAGCAGCTCACCGACTTTGCCAGCTTCCCCAATATTGAGCAAATCGGCGTCCTGTTGACGCTCTTGGTGCTGATAGGAGTGATCCTTCTGGCCGCAGTGCTGGGCGGGATCAAGAAACTGCGGGCCTCCGTGGACGAGGCGGGACGTTCCTTGACCCAACCTGGCGCGGTTGGTCCGGTTCTCGCGGTGAGCGCGGCGGCTCCGGCCGCCGCGCCGCCGCCAGCTGTGGTGGCGGCGGTAGCCGCCGCCTCGCCACAGTTGGCGGGGCCAGAGGCTCCCCGGATTGAACAGCCGGTCTCCTTCGCCGAGGTCATGGCAGAGCCAAAGGAGAAGCCGGCCGCCATCCCGGCGGCAGCTACTCCAGCTCGCGGTGTGGACGCGGCTCCTGGGCCACGATTCACTCTGCCGGAAGAGCAAGCAACCCAAAAGGCGATAGCCGCCAGCGGCGCGCTGCCCAACGCACTCAACACCGCCGCCCGGCGCGAGATCAGCCTGGTTGGCCGGGCGTTGAAGATCCTGGACGAGTTGGAACGCTCTGAAACCGATCCGGACAAGCTCTATTCGCTATTCGCGTTGGACAACCTGATGGCGCGGATGCGCCGCGGCGCCGAATCCCAGATGATCCTGGGTGGTCGCGACCCAGAACGGGCGGTCCGGTCCACTCTGTCCATGTCTGACGTAGTCCGCACCGCTTCATCGCAAATCGAACACTACGAACGGATCCGCATCGCCTTGGATTGGGACCCGTTCATTCGGGCCTACGCGGTGGTGCCAATGGCTCACCTGATAGCCGAACTGCTAGAAAACGCCGCATCCTTCAGCCCAGAAGGCACAGCGGTGGAGGTTGGTGCCACCAACCACTCTGGCGACGTGGTGTTGACCATTGCGGATACCGGTGTCGGAATGTCACCACAAGAACTGGCCACCTTGAACAGGATTGTTCAGGACGGCGGCAATGAGGAAGACCTCGCCCAAGGGCGCCTTGGCGTGGCTGTAGTGGCCCGCCTGGCGGCGCGCCTGGGCGCCGCCGTCAGCTTCGCACCCAGCCAAGCCGAAGACAGTCAGGGAACAACCGTCATAGTTCGGGTTCCGTCCAAACTGGTCGATGACCGCCCGGCTCCACCAGAAGACCAGCCGCCGGCGCCGGCCACCGAAGGGCAACCGGCCCTGCCTCCGCAGCCCCAATTGGATGAATCAGCCGTTCAGCCTCCTGCCACCAGGGAATCCTTCCAGCCGGTGCAGGTGGCTGGAGCAGGCGCCAACCTCCCCAAGCGTGGAGCCAAGGCGGCGCCGGCTGGCGAGTCCAACCCCGCGCCGTCAATTCCGGCGGCCGCCATACCGGCAACCGGCGCGACACCACAAGCCGAAAAGCCGGCCGCGCCGGCCAAGGCCGCTCCTCCGGCACAGCCGGAACCGCCGGCAGCCAAACCCCAGCCGGCCCCTGGTGGAGCTCCGGAAGCCAAGCCCCAGCCGCCGGCAACTGGTCAAGCAGACAAGCCTGAAGGAATCGTGCCCCTAGGGGCCCGCTTCTCACCACTAGGCACTGGCGCCAACCCGGCGGCCGCCCTGCCACGGCACGCCCTCGACGCACCGGCTGACCAGACCACACCCGCTGACCAGAACAAGACGGCGGCATCGGCAAGCCCACCTGCTGGGCCGCCAGGCAAGCCGCCAGTGGCCAAACCGACCACTACGTCCCCAGGGGAAGGAGGCAAGCCGCCAGCCTCAGGCAAAGCCGCGGCGCAGCCCCCTTTCGCAGGCGCCCCGGCGGTAGCTTCCCAGCCGGCGGGGCTTGAACCTAGGTCGGCAGGAACCGCCGGCTCCAACCCCGCTGGAACAGCCGCCGCGCCAGGTGCAGACGCTGGCATCAGGCGCCGCCCCGCCATCGGCCGCCGTCCAACCGTGGCGGCCGGTCCGGTTGCAGGAGCAGGCGCTGAAGCGGTCCCGCCTCCGGGCGGTACCGGCATTCCGGCGCCAGGCCAAATGGGCGCGGCCGGCACTTTCCAACCCGGCGGCCCAGGCGCTGGCACCTTCCAGCCAGTCGGCGGCCCGGCACCGAGCGGTGTGTTGCCGTCCCGCACACCTAAGCCGGCGGCTCCCACTGCCCCAGCTGAAGGGGGCGCCTTCCAGCCGGCCGGCACCATGATGCCCGGCGGCGGTGGTGGAAATGTCGGCAGTTCCATCGCTGGTTCAGCCATTGCGCTGAAAGCGAGCATTCAGGAAGAGGCACTCGCGGAACTTGCGGGGATCAATGCCTACCGGCCTGAACGGACCGAATCCCGCCCAGCTTCCAGTTTGGCCAGACGCGAATCCGGAAAATCCGCCCTACCAGCACCAGCGGAAACCACCGGACCAGCCAAGGCCAGAGACGCGGACAAAGTCCGCTCGGCACTCTCGGCTTTCCAACTGGGCACACGGCGCGGCCGCAGCAGCTCCCGTGGGTCGGCCGGGAAAGGATGACGGAATGAAACAGACCGCTAATCCCGTTAGACATATTCGGCCGGCACACATGCCAACTCAAGGAGGATTCAGATGACCACCAACTATCAAGCAGGGGAGAACAGGCAAGACCTCACCTGGCTTCTAGATTCCTTTGTCCGCTCCACTCCGGGCGCGCGCCTTGGTGTAGTGGTCTCCGCGGACGGGCTGCTCATGACCATGTCCGGCGGCGCAGACCGAACCGTCGGAGACATCATGGCGGCTATTTGCTCCGGCATGTCCTCCTTGGCCCGCGGTGCTGGCCGCGAACTGGGCATTGGGCGCGACCGTCAATCAGTCATCGAATACGAAGAGGGCTTCGTGATGCTGATGTCCATCTCCAATGGCTCGGTGCTGGCCGTGCTGTGCGAACCAGACTCAGACGTCGGTCTGGTGGGCTATGAGATGGCCACTCTGGTGGGCCGGGCCGAATCGTTCTTGACTCCACAACTGATCGCCCAGATGCGTGATGCGCTGCCCACCACGGGCACCGTGCGAGGTGGCCGATGACACCCGAATCGGTGCACTCGAGGCCCGTCCCCAGGCGACAAGCGGCGCGTCCAGAACGGGTCCGCGCGCTTGAAGAGCGGACGTTTGAGTCTCTGTCCGCGCCATCGGTGGACGTGCCTGCACCAGCCAGCGCCAGCCGGCACCCCAGGCGCCAGCGCACGCAGGTGGTCCAAGCCAAACGGCGGGTCGCCAGACCGGTTGAAGACAACTCAACCGTGTCATTGACTGATGATGTGGTTGAAGATGTGTCATCGGTCAGGCCGTTCGTAGTGACCCGGGGCCGTACCCAAGGTTCAACCGACACGCGGCTTGAATCAATCCTGGAAGTGGCCACCCAGCAATGGCAGGCGGAAAAAGGCAAAGGCCTGTCATCTGAAGAAGCCGCCATTGTTCGGCAGATCGCTTCCACCTACCTGACCGTGGCTGAAGTCTCGGCGCATCTGAAACTGCCAGTGGGCGTTGTCAAAGTTTTGGTCTCTGACCTGGCTGAGGCAGGCGTGCTGGTAGTCCATGACACAGTGGCCGGCGCCGGCGGCGGCGGGATCGATTCAGCTGGTCCCGTCTCGCGTGAACAAACCCTAGAACTACTGGAGAGTGTTCTCAATGCAATATCCCAGCTCTGAGCAAAGCCAAGGTGGCGCCGCCACCCGCGTCAAGCCGCCCACAGTTGTCAAGATTGTGGTGGCCGGTGGGTTTGCGGTCGGCAAAACCACCTTCATTGGCGCCGTATCTGATATCGAACCGCTCAACACCGAAGCGGACATGACTGAACACTCTCTCGGAGTGGACGATGCCGGCCGCCGGGCCGCCCAAAAGGACACCACTACCGTGGCCATGGACTTTGGGCGCATTGCCTTGGGTGAGTCGCTGTGGCTGTACCTGTTCGGTACACCCGGCCAGGACCGCTTCATGTTCATGTGGGATGACCTGGTGCGTGGCGCTATTGGCGCGGTAGTCCTGGTTGACACCGACCGCCTAGACCAGGGCTTTACTGCCGTGGACTACTTCGAATCCCGGAACATCCCATTCGTGGTGGTTGTCAACTGCTTTGATGGCATAGCTCGCCACTCACTGGAAGATGTGCGTGACGCTTTGGCCGTGGCCCCAGACATCCCGGTGATGTACTCCGACGCGCGCGCCCGGGAGGCCGCTAAACAAGCCTTGGTGGCCGTGGTGCGTGTGGCCATGGATAGGTTGCGCAATGCTTGATAGAAAAACCCGCATTGGGCAAGAGCGGCGCGTTGGGGTGGACGAGCTTTTCTTCTCATGCACCGACCGCAAGGGCGTAATTACGGCCGCCAACTCCGTCTTCGCCCGGCTTTCGGCATTCCCCCGCGAGGAACTGATGGGCGCCCCCCACAACTTGATTCGCAACCCGCTGATGCCGGGTGGCGCTTTCAAGCTGATGTGGGACACGCTGCTGGGTGGCAAGCCATTTGCCGCCTACGTCAAGAACCTTGCCAAGGACGGGTTTGACTATCAGGTGTTCGCCACCGTAACCCCAATGGGAAGTGGCTTCCTGTCAGTGCGTTCTTCACCCCGCTATGAGGATTTGTGGAACCCGGCGCAGGCGCTCTACGCGCAGACTTTGCCGGTGGAAACCCAAGCCCGGCGGGAAGGAGCCAACCGCTCGCAAATCGCCACCCAGGGCTTGGTCTCGCTGGCAGGAATGCTGGCCGATGCCGGCTTCCCCTCCTACGACGAATTTATGTATACGGCCCTGCCGGCGGAGACTCAAACCAGGGTGGCCATGTCGGCTCGCCGGACCTACCGGCCGGAGGCCCGCGGCGACATAGCCGATATCTTGAACAACGCGGTAGCGCTGGATGAACACATTGGCGCTCTGTTGGGTCGGCTCGATTCGTTGCAGCACTTGGCTGAAGCCCTGCGGGCTGGCTCCCAACAACTGGGTGGTACGGTCGCGGCCTTGGCTCAAGTCACCCAGGTGGCTTTGAACGCCTCCCAGCATGTGGCTGCGCACGCACCGATTCTGACTTCCACCGCCAACGCTATGACCCAGGTTGGAAGCGCTTGTGAACAGGTCATCGCGCCCCTGCCAGAACGGCTCAGCCAAGTCCGCCACGGTGTGATGGAGCTGCGTTTCCGCATCGCGCTGGCCCAGCTACACAACGACATGGTGATCAACTTCGCCTTGGAGAACTTGGACGGCTTCGCGCCGCCAGAAGGCTTCCTGTATGTGCCGCTGCTGTGCTACGCCCTGGCGGACGATGTCGCAGCTGTCGCCTCGGGTTTGGAAGGCGCCCAACGGGTCCTGACAGATGTTGGCCAGCATGTTGAATCAGCCGGCGCACAACTTGGCCGGTTCCAGAAATTCCTCACCAACTGGCGCGTCCAGGTGCCAAAGTTTGGTGTGTCCGCTCAACTTGGTCCACTAGTTGGGCCGATTGATGAGCAACTCCACCGTTCCCATGAGGAACTGACCTCACTGCGGTCACTGGCCAAAGCCTGCGTGGCCGAAGCCCGCCCATTTGACCGGGCACCTCTGGAAGAGATCCTGGGCCGAATCAACGCGCCATCACGGCACTTAATCTCGGAGAACGTGGAGCATACCAAGGCTGTCTTCAACTCCATGGGCCTGGCCATGCCGAAGGGAGTCCAGTGAGCGCGCTAGAACAAACTTTGCTGTCCAGGGGACTGGTCTCACAGGCTCAGCTTGACAAAGCCAGCCGCCAACAGGTGGCGGACGGTGTCACGTTGGGCCAAGCCCTGGTGGCCACTGGTGCGCTGCGCGAGGAAGACCTGATTCCCATCCTGGCTGAGGCCGCCGGGCTGAAGTTTGTCGACCTTGACAACTACCCAGTTGACCGTGCCCTGGCCGGATCGCTGCCGGTGGCAATGTGTCGCCGCCACATGGCCCTACCTTTCGCCCGCACCGAAGATGGCGTCTTGGTGGCCATGGCCGAGCCCGGCAACATTGTGGCGATTGATGACATCCGGGCCTTCCTAGGGGCACAGATCATTCCGGTGGTGGCTGAACGTGCCTC
>JAIRTF010000062.1 GCA_031255075.1 Bifidobacteriaceae bacterium
TTGATTGCCCTGGTGGTGCTGTTCGCCTGGGAACACGCCGTACGGCTGGTTACCCGCCGCGCCTCCTGGCGCTATCCCCTGACCAGCGCCCGCTTGGTCCTGGTTGATGGCCAAGTGGACAACGCCGCTCTGAAAGCGGCCAGAATCAGACCGGCCGACCTTTGGATCCGGCTGCGCCGAGCCGGGGTGACGCAGTTGGCCGATGTGCGCTACGGGATCATCGAAGGGGACGGCTCGGTCACCGTTATCAGAGCCGGTCAAGAGGTCTCACCGGAGCTACTGGAAGGCATAGTCGGCCTGCCGGCCTCCAGCTAGCGGACCTAGGCCGGTTCAGGTGCACTGATTGGTAGCACGTTGGCGCGCGGTGGGCGCAGTTAGACTTGGCGTAGTTCGTTTGTAGTTTTGTCAACCCGCACCAAAGGAGCCCGAATGGGAGTGCTTGGCCGCCCCATGATGCTGTCCAAGATTCATCGCGCCACAGTTACCGGAGCGAATCGGGATTATGTCGGATCAATTGCCATTGACCGCGTCCTGATGGAAGCCGCCGACTTGTATGAATCGCAGCAGGTAGACGTGCTTGATGTAACCAATGGCAACCGCCTGACCACGTATGTCATTCCCGCGCCGGCCGGTTCCGGCACAGTGACAGTCAACGGCGCGGCCGCCCATCTGGTCCAAGCCGGCGACTTGGTGATCGTGGTGGCCTACGGACTGGTCGGAGAAGACACCGTGCCCCACCACAAACCTCGCGTCGTGTTTGTCGATGCCGAGAATCTGATCACCGCCCTGGGCACTAACCCCGGCAGAGAGGACCCCTCTTGAAGACATCGCCTCCCCCCTGGCTGACCAAGGCGGCCATCAAGATTGCCTTGGTCGTAATGGGCGCCATCCTGCTGTGGAACGCCATGGGCGCGCTGTTCCCGCTGCTAATGGTGGTCATGACCGCTCTCTTCATATCGCTGGCGATTGAACCGCCGGTGGACTGGCTGGTTCGCAAGGGCTGGAAACGCGGGCTGGCCACCGGCACTGTCATGTTGGCCTTGGGCCTGGTGGTGGTCGGATCGACCGCTGCCTTCGGCAACATGTTTGTCAACCAGATGATTGGCCTGGTTGAACAAATCCCAGAGATGTATGAGCAGACCGCCCAATGGTTGGCGGATCGCTTTGGCCTGGACCTACCCACCCAGAATGACGCCCTTCAGCAGTTGGCTGCTACTTGGGGTGCGCAGCTGGCCAAGAACGCTTGGGCTGTTGGCACGCAGGTGTTTGCGGGCCTGATCTCCGCTCTGGGCCTGGTGCTGTTGGTCTTCTACATCTCTGCCCAAGGCCCAAAGCTGCGGGCCACCATCTGTTCGCCGCTGCCGCCGGAACACCAGCGGGTAGTGTTGCGCATTTGGGCCACCGCCCAGGAGAAGACAGCCGGCTACATCTCCTCCAGGGTGATCCTGGCGGTCATCAACTCCGCCGCAACGTTCATCTGTCTGACCATTTTGGGTGTCCGCTACGCGTTGCCGTTGGCTCTGTTCTGCGGTGTGGTGTCACAGTTCGTCCCGACCGTTGGCACCTACATTGGCGGCGCCGGGCCAGTTTTGTTCGCCTTGTTGGAAGCCCCGGTCAAGGGCTTGGTGGTGTTGATCTTCATCATCGCCTACCAGCAGATTGAAAACCTGGTGCTGGCCCCCAAGCTGACCTCCAAGACCATGGAGATCAACCCGGCGGTGGCTTTCGTTTCAGTCATCGCGCTGGGCACGTTGATGGGGCCGATCGGGGCACTGCTGTCGCTGCCGCTGGTGGCCACTTGCCAAGCCGTGGTCTCAACCTATCTGCACCGCTATGAACTGGTCGAAGACGTCTTGCTGCCCCGTTCCAAAGAAGATGACGAGGCAGACGGCGAACCTGAGCCGCCCGCCCCCAAAGCCAAGGCTCAAGCTGAATAGCACCAAGTCTTCCAGGTGGCCGATGCCGCGCCACCGGTCCCCCGCCCAAGTCCGGCAGCCCAATATCCACGGGCGCGCCCGAACCTCACGGCGCGAAGCTCGGGTTAGAGATAGTTCTACTCGCCTGGCAACAGGGCTTTGGCAGCGTCCAGGATGGCGTCCGCGACCTGGGCTTTGGGCCCCTCAGCGGCGGCCACCCGGCGGCCTTTCGAATCGAAAATCACCACCGCATTGGCGTCTGAGCCGAACACCGCACCACCGGTGACGGCGTTGCCGACAGTCAAATCGGCGCCCTTTGACCGGGCTTTAGAGGCCGCATAGGACACAGCTGAGGCTGACCGATCGCCAGTTTCCGCAGCGAAGCCGACAATCACTTGGCCCGGCCGGCGGTTGGCTATCAGACCAGCCAGAATGTCTGGATTGGCCATCAACTCCAGTTGCATGGTTTCGCGGCCGGCCCGCTTGATCTTGGTGTCTTCTGATTTGACTGGACGGTAGTCGGCCACGGCGGCGGCCATCACCACCAGGTCCATTCGCGGTGCGGCCCGTTTGACGGCGGCTTCCATTTCCAGAGCCGTGGTCACTTGGACCACCTCACCAACTTTCGGGAAAGGCTCGGAGGACGGTGCGGCAATCGTGGTCACTTTGGCTCCGCGTTGGGCGGCGGCCCGGGCTATGGCGAAACCCTGTTTGCCGGATGAGGCGTTACCCAAGAACCGCACCGGGTCCAACGGTTCGCGGGTGCCGCCGGCGGTGACCAGCACATCGAACCCTTCCAAGTCACCAGTGGGCTTGGTGGCCCCCAGCCGGTCTAGGGCGATGAACACGGCCTCGGCTATGTCCTCTGGTTCGGCCATGCGACCGCGGCCAACATCGGCACCGGTCAATGCCCCGGAGGGAGAGTCCAGCACCTGAACGCCGCGGGAGCGGAGCAAAGCCAAATTGGCTTCGGTGGCCGGGTGTTCCAGCATGGCGGTAT
>JAIRTF010000007.1 GCA_031255075.1 Bifidobacteriaceae bacterium
TTGTAGGAGTTGACAAACTGGTTGGTGATCAAGCACATGTCTTTGGCGTACCGCAGCACCCCGGCCATGAAGTTGCGGGCCGTCTTGGACAGCTCGTATTCAGCCGAGGCGTCAAAGAAGGCATTCTTGTCACCTTCAAACAAGGAGAAGTGGGTGTGCATGCCGCTGCCCGGGTACTTGGCCATCGGCTTGGGCATGAAGGAAGCGAAAATGCCGTCCGCCAGGGCCGCCTCCTTGACCACTGTGCGGAAGGTCATGATGTTGTCCGCGGTGGTCAGCGCGTCGGCGTAGCGCAGGTCAATCTCGTTTTGGCCCGGCCCAGCCTCGTGGTGAGAGAACTCCACCGAGATGCCCATTGATTCCAGCATCTCAATCGCTTCGCGCCGGAAGTCTTTGGTGGCGCCCCGGGCGGTGTGGTCAAAGTAGCCGCCGGAATCCAACGGCACCAGCGGGTTGGTGGACCGACCGGTGCCGGACTTGAACAGGTAGAACTCGATCTCTGGGTGGGTGTAGAAGCTGAAGCCCATATCGGCGGCGTGTTTCAGGGCCCGCCGCAGCACGTGGCGGGGGTCCGCGGGCGATGCCGCGCCGTCCGGATTCATAATGTCGCAGAACATCCGCGCGGTGCCGTTGCGTTCGCCGCGTCCTGGCAGGAGTTGGAAGGTGGTGGGGTCCGGCATGGCGACCATGTCCGCTTCGTAGACCCGGGTGAAGCCCTCAATGGCGGACCCGTCGAAGCCGATCCCCTCAGCGAACGCGCCTTCCAGTTCCGCCGGTGCGATGGCTACCGATTTGAGGATGCCCAGCACGTCGGTGAACCACAGCCGGATGAAGTGAATGTCACGTTCTTCCATTGCCCGCAGCACATACTCTTGTTGCTTGTCCATTGGTGCTCCCACCGCTCCCTTCAACGGCTCTGGGCGCCCCGTGGCGCCCTCATAATCCAATCCTCCCAGACCGGGACGGCTTAGACAGCCAAGACACCAGCAGATCGGCCGCCGCCCACCTGTTGTCAGGCACCCAGCGGGCCGTCAGCCTGACAAGCGGGCCGACCAACGCCCGTCTTGGCGGCCAACCGTCAACGGCACGCCGAAGGCTTCCGACAAGTTGGCGTCCACCAAGGTGGTGTCAATTGGACCGGCCGCCACCAGCGAGCCTTCCTTCATCAGGGCGGCGTGGGTGAAACCGGTTGGGATTTCCTCAACGTGATGGGTCACCAGCACCATCGCCGGCGCCGTCGGGGCGGCGGCCAACTCATCGAGAGCGGCTATCAACTGTTCCCGGCCACCTAGATCCAGGCCGGCTGAAGGTTCGTCCAGCAACAGCATTTCCGGATCGGACATCAAGGCCCGGGCAATCTGGACCCGTTTGCGTTCGCCTTCGGACAGGGTGGAAAAAACCCGGTCCGCCAAATGCCCCACCCCAAAAGCCCGCATCAAATCTGCGGCCCGCGCCCGGTCAGCCTCTTCGTAAACCTCATTCCAAACACGGGTGTGTCCGTAGGCACCGGTCAACACGGCATCGGCCACCTTGACACCGGGGCCGAAGCGTTCGGCCAACGCCACCGAGGCGAACCCGATCCGCGGCCGCAACTCAAACACATCTACCCGGCCCAGCTTCTCCCCCAACAGCCAAGCCGCACCGGCCGTTGGATGCAGATGGGTGGCGGCGATCCGTAGCAAAGTGGTCTTGCCGGCGCCGTTAGGGCCTAACAGCACCCAGTGCTGGCCTTCGTTGGCTGTCCAATCGACGTGTTCCAGGATGGTCTTGGGACCGCGCCTGACTTTGACACCTTCGAAGCGCAATACCTCGCCAGTCACCTACTCAGCACCTCCCGGTACACCGCCATAGTCTGTTCACCGATCGCTGACCAGGAAAAATGTTCTTCCGCCCGGCGCCTGCCGGCGGCTCCGAACCGTGCCAAGCGGTCCGGGTCTGACAACGCCTGATTGAGGGTAGCTGCCAGATCGGACACGAACCGCTCCGGGTCCAGCGGCGTTCCTGATCCGTCATCGACCTGCTCAATGGGCACCAACCAGCCGGTCACGCCGTTCTCGACTACCTCGGGGATGCCGCCCGTAGCCGTCGCTACCACCGGCAACCCGCAGGCCATAGCCTCCAGGTTGACAATCCCGAGCGGTTCATAGACGGACGGGCAAATGAACAGCGAACCGGCCGAGAGAATCGCGTCGACCTCAGCTTGGGGCAGCATCTTGTCAATCCACACCACCCCGGAACGGTCTTGGGCGAGTTGATCCACCAGGTCCCGGACCTCGGTCAGGATCTCTGGAGTGTCTGGCGCTCCAGCCGCCAACACCACTTGAGTTTCGGGCGGCAGTTCCCGCGCCGCCCGCAAGAAATACGGCAGACCCTTTTGCCGGGTGATCCGCCCCACAAACACCACCGACGGCCGGTCTGGGTCAATGCCGTGGGCTTTGACCAGCGCGGTGTCCGCATCGCCCCGCCGGGGACGCCATTTTTCGAGGTCGATGCCGTTGTGCACCACCCATACCTTGTCCGGGTCAACAAACGGATAGACCCGCAAAATGTCCCGCCGCATGCCGCCGGAGACAGCTATCACGCCGGCTGCGCCTTCGTAGGCGGTCCGTTCCGCCCAACTCGACAGGGCGTAGCCGCCGCCGAGTTGTTCAGCTTTCCAGGGGCGCAGCGGTTCCAGGGAGTGGGCTGTCAAGATATGCGGTACGCCGCCCAACATCCCACCGAGGTGACCGGCCAGGTTGGCGTACCAAGTGTGGGAGTGGACCAGGTCCGCTCCCAGGCTGCCGCCGGCCATGCGCAGATCAACCTCAAAGGTGGCCAGGACGGAATTGGCGTAAACGCCGTCCGGTGGCGGCGGGTATCCGGTCACGCCCGGTTCATCGCGCGGGCCGTCAAAGGCTTCGACTCGCACATCGGCCAATTTCCTGAGCACTTTGACCAGCTCGGCCACGTGGACTCCGGCGCCGCCGTAAACATTCGGCGGGTATTCACGCGTCAATATGTCAATGTGAAGTTGCGATTCAGCCACCGGTTCAGACTAGCCCGCCCGCGCCTCGGCTTGGCGCAACCGGCCGGGCCGGGCCAGCAGGTAACCGCCGCCAGCTAGCCAGGGCGCAGGTCAAGATCTTCCCCGCCGATGACGATCAGTCCTTCCGTATCAGTTCGGCGGACCTTAGCCAGGTCTCCGTACAGTTCCAAAGCTGCGGGCGAGGGATGCCCATAGGGGTTGTCTTGCCCGGCGCTCATCACCGCGATCTGGGGCGCCAAGGCCCTGGCCAGGGCCCCGGATTGGTTGGCGGATCCGTGATGGGCTACCACCACCACACCGCCGACTGGCTGACTGGTCCCCAACGTGCGCAGCAGCGCCGTCTGACCTTCGGCTTCCAAATCACCCAACAGCCAAAACGGATGGCCATCGATTTGGCCCAACACGGCCAGGCCGGCGTTGTTGGCGGCTGATTCGCCGCCGCCTTCCGATTTGCTTGGGCATTGGGCGGCCAGCGGGGAGGGATAGACCGTCAGTTTGAGACTTCCAGCTGTGCTGCTGAGCGGCGCGTCGGCGACCGTCTGGATCGGTATGGCGGCCTGCTGGGCCAGCGCTTCGACCTGCCTAGCTGCTGTCAGTTGCCCGCAGGCCGGCCCGTGGACCAGCTGGGCCACGCGGCGGCCCCGGATGGCTTCCTCCAATCCGCCAACGTGGTCGGCATGGAAGTGGGTCAAGATGATGGCGTCCAGGGTTTCCACCTTCAGCCGGCGTAGGCAGCGGCCCAACGCGGCATCGGCCGGGCCTACGTCTACCATCACGGCGGAACGTTCGCCGGTGCGCAGTACCGCAGCGGTCCCCTGCCCTACGTCACAAGCGGCGAACAACCAATCGGCGGTGACGCGGCCAGCCAAAGCCGAATCGATCCAGGCCCGTGGCAGGAGAGCTTGGATAGCCAGCGCGGTGGCCAACAGGCCGATCAGCACCTGGGCCGCCCGGCGCCGGCGGCCCAGCCGCCAAGCCAGCAGGCCAGCGGCTAGGGAGGCTCCTGCTGCCAGTATCAACCCGCCCAGGCCGAGCGGCCAGGCGATGGCCGCCGCCGGCCAAGCCGCCACCCAAGTGGCGACCTGTCCCACCCAGGCGGCGCCGGCGTTGCCGGCCCAGGCAGCGGCATCTGCCAACCACGGCGCGGCCGGCGCGGTCAGAGCCGCCACCAAACCACCAACGGTGGCGATCGGAATGGCTGGTGCAGCCAGCAGGTTGGCCGGCAGAGCCGTCAACGAGATCTGACCGGCGAACATTGCTATCACCGGCGCGCAGGCCAACTGAGCGGAGAGCGTCAGAGCGGCGCCCTCCGCCA
>JAIRTF010000238.1 GCA_031255075.1 Bifidobacteriaceae bacterium
GGAGAGCGTGGGATTCGAACCCACGGACGCCCTTGCGGACGTCAACGGTTTTCAAGACCGTCCCGATCGGCCACTCCGGCAGCTCTCCTCGCGTCCTGGTGGGGATGCGACATCCAAGGTTACATGGCCAGCGGTCAAGGCGCGGCGGCCAGGGGCGGGCTCAGCGCAGGTACCAGCCTGGATCGCGGCCGGGGGTTACTACCCTCAGCCCATAGAGCCGGGCAGCTGAAGCGACCTCCGGGTTGTAGGTGATCATCACGGTGATGGCTTCTTCGGCGGCTGCCAAACCAACGTGGAGGGCAGCGTAGGGCGCCACAGCTGCAACGGCATATGAGCCGATTTCCAGCGAACGGCCAGAGACGGGGATCTCTGGGATGCCGCCCAGCTGGTCGTAGACCCTCATGCGGCTGTCATGGTCAAGGCTGATCAGTTCTTCGCCTGCTTCCCAGCGCGCCAAGATGGAGGTCACCAGCTCTTCCTGGTGATTGTCCAACCATTCGGCGAGGGCTTGGCTCTCAGGCGAGTCCACCACAGCGTGAACTAGTGCCGTTCCGTCCAGGTAATAGCGCACAAGCCAAGAGTAGCGAGTCTGGTGGCGAACACCATGTAAGACCGCGTTTAGGGTTAATTGCCATGCGCGGCGTTGTTGTTGAGAATCCTGGCCCTGATCACAGTTTGACGGTGGCGGAGGTGCCCACGCCGCGCCCCGGACCGGGTGAGGTCTTGATCCAGGTGACCGCAGCCGGTGTCAACCGGGCTGATCTGCTGCAGGCGCGCGGCAAGTATCCGCCGCCGCCGGGAGCCAGCGATCTGCTCGGATTGGAGTGCTCTGGGGTGGTGGCGGAACTCGGCCCAAACGTTGAGGGGGTAGCCGTAGGCGACCAGGTGGCAGCGTTGCTACCAGGCGGCGGTTACGCCGAATTTGCCGTGGCCGATGCCGCGTGTACTTTCCCCGTCCAAGCTCCGTTGGCCTTGGCTGACGCGGGCGCCGCGCCGGAGAGCGCTTGCACTGTCTGGTCAAACTTTGTTGAGGCTGGTTACACGCCCGGCAGCCCGGTGCTGATTCACGGCGGCGCCGGTGGGGTTGGGTCGATGGCGATCCGGTTGGCGGCGGCCCTTGGTTCGCCGGTGTTCGCGACGGCCGGCGGAGCCGACCGGGCTCAGGCTTGCCAGGCCTTGGGCGCGGCTCGCGGCATTGACTACAAGACCGAGGATTTTGCTGAAGTGGTCTTGGCCGGTACCCAACACCGCGGCGTTGACCTGGTGCTTGATGTTGTGGGCGGCCCCTATCTGGAGCCGAATCTGCGGGCTTTGGCACCAGGTGGGACCGTGATTGTGATCGGTCTGATGGGTGGCGCCACAGCGGAGGTGAACCTGGGGCGGATGTTGAACAAACGCCACCGGGTGATGGCGACCAACCTGCGTGGCCGTTCGGTCCAACAGAAGGCTGTGATTGGCCGGGCGGTACGCCATGACGTCTGGGGGCTGGTCATGGACGGCCGGGCCGCGCCAGTGATTGGGGCCCGTTTCCCGATGGCCAATGCGGCCGCGGCCCATGCCGCCATGCGGGCTGGAGATGTGATCGGCAAGATTCTGTTGACCTGGTAGCCCTCCAGCGGGGTGAGGGCCGCCCGACGGCTGGCGTTGGGCACACCCGCCTCCCAAGCAAGGCCGGCAGCGCAACCAGGGGCGCCGCGACCTAATCGAATGGCGAAACCTGGCGGACCGGACGCTTGCAGCGAACTGGGCGCCGGCGGCAGCTTGGCTGAGCGAGCGGCCGTCAGGCCGCGGTGATGCGGTCCAGCCAGTCGATGGTTTCTTCCATGAACCGGCTGCGGACCGGCTCCGGGCTGAGGGTCAGATCGTGGGTGCCGCCTTCCAGGGCGCGTACTTCCACATCGTCACCAAGACGCGGCGCCCAGCGCCACATTTGACGCGGGTCAAGGATCGAATCCGTGGTCAACAGTTCCTGATGCCAGTGAGCCGGATCACCGCGCCGGGCCGAGGTCATCACCAAGACCGGTTCTTTGATGTTCAACCCCTGTTGGGCGCGCGCCTGCCAGCGTCTGATGGAAGCCAACCAGGGCAGCCCAGCTTTGAAGCCGTCATGCGGTTTCCAAGTCAGGTCATAGTCCCATTCACCACCGGTGTCCTTGTGCAGAGCCCGCCCATAGTGGACGTGCAAGGCGGAGATGGCCGCCTTCGGCGCAATGCGGGCCAGCAGTTGGATGGCCCGGGTAGCCGGTCCGCGCATGAACCAGTTGCCGTTCAAGTCCAACCACGGCGAATTCAACACCAGCGCCTCCAGCCGGCCAGGCCGGGTGGCAGCCCACAGCGGCATGATCAGACCACCGGTCGAATGCCCCAAACCAACCAACCGATCCGAGCCTTGCTCCTGCGCGATGGCTTTGGCGGCAGCATCCAAGTCCTGGGCGTATACCGAAATCTCCGGCACAAAGTTTTCCAGTTCCGGGCCCACTCCGCGCCCTAGCGACCGCCCATATCCGCGCAGGTCAATCGCATAGAACCGATATCCGCGGGCCTCGAAAGCGGCCGCCAGATGGGTTTGGAAAAAGTAGTCCACATACCCGTGCAGGTACAACACCGCTGGCCGGTCGATGCCGCGCTCTGGCCCTGCCGTTTGGCCGGCCTTGGGCGCACCGACGGCAGCCGCCGCATCTTGGCGCATCCGCACCAGGGTGGCAACAGCGCCATCTGGCAGTTCGAGTTCGCTCTGCTCGAACCCTTCGAGCACATCCGGGGTCCACACACGGTTGGCGGTCATAGAGTCCATCTGTCCATCATGGCGCATCTGACGGCGAGGGGCGCCCACGCGGCATCGGCCATCAAAAGCGGCGGCCACCCGGCGCTGTGGTAAGACGGTGGCTTTTGCTGCCGCGCGCCCCACCGGGTACCCTGGTCAAGCTGTCCGGAGGCGTCGCCTAGTGGCCTATGGCGCCCGCCTGCTAAGCGGGTTGGGGGTGTCGATCCCCCTC
>JAIRTF010000241.1 GCA_031255075.1 Bifidobacteriaceae bacterium
ACTGGATCCGGCGGAGCGCACATTGGGGGCGGCTTTGGATCTGGTGGCACCGCAGTTCGCCGCCCTGATGGAGAGGGACCCGGAGCTGTCCAGCCTGTTTGAATCCGCCGATCTGACACCGGAGGCCTTCGCCGGCGGCGCCCGCGACCTGGTTGAGTCCTACTTCGCTTTGGAAGACCCGCAGCTGGTACAACCAGTGGCCAGCGAGCTGCTAATTGAAGCGCCCCTGGCCGATGGGCCGTTGCTGCGCGGCTACGTTGACCGGCTTGACCCCGCCGATTCAACCGGCAATCTGAAGATTGTTGACTACAAGACCGGCCGTTCGCCAGCCCCACGCTTCGCCAACGAAATGCTGTTTCAACTGCGGTTTTATGCTCTAGTTTTGGAGTTGGACGGCCGGGGCGTGACCATGGTTGAACTGCTCTACCTGGGCAACCGGGATGTGGTCAGAGCCGCCCCCACAGCCGGTGAACTGGCCCGCACCCGGCTGCGAATCGAAACCATTTGGGCTTCCATCCAACGAATGGTGGCCGCCCAGGATTTCCCACCTGTCAAGCAGCCGCTGTGCAACTGGTGCTCATTCCAGTCTCTCTGCCCCGCCTTCGGCGGAACCACCCCACCGTTCCCATCAACCTGACCCTCACCGCCGCCGAGTGACAAGTTTGTGGGAAGCGGACACAAAACTGTCAATCGGGGCTGCTGGGGCGGATGGCGCGATGAGAGTGGGGCGGATGGGGCTACGGGGCGGTGTGGCTCGAATGAATGGCTTTGAGGGTGGCGGGGGTCAGCAGTTCGGCCGAGGGGACAATGGTCAGGCCTGGGGCTGGGGTGATTTCGACCAGCGCCGGGATGGCAACGGTTGGGATGCCCGCAGCTAGGGCTGAGGCGACACCGGTTGGCGAATCCTCAATGGCGATGCATTCGGCCGGTTCCAGGCCGAGGCGGGCAGCCGCCAACAGGTAGGCATCGGGGTGGGGCTTGCCCCGGGTGACCTGATCACCAGAGATCACACAGTTGAACATGTCTGGGAGCATCGCTTCGATCTCCGATGTGAACAGCGACCAGGACATTGACACCAGCGCGCATTTGAGGCCCGCCTCCCGGCAGGACCGCAGCGCCGCCACCGCGCCGGGCATCCAAGCCTGGTTCCGTTTGACGTAGTCAGCAACCGATCGCAGAAGGGTTTCGATCAGCGGTTCGGTCTCCATGGCGACACCGGCCTCCCGCAACACGCCGGCTGTGCGGTGCAAAGCTGATCCGGTCAGCGCTTCGGATTGGGCCTGGCTCCACGATCCGCCCCACTGGCGGACCAGCGCTGCTTCGGCCGCGAACCAAGCCGGTTCGGAATCCACCAGCGTGCCGTCCAAGTCCCACAGCACGCCCTTCAAATGCAGCGAACCGGTCATGTGGGCCTCCCGGCGTTGAAATAGGTAGCTCCAGGGTGATGGAAGAACATCGCTTCGGTGGACTGTTCGGGTTCCAGCAGATCACCCTCGGTGAGGCGCAGCCCGATTCGTTCGGCTTCCAGCAGGTCCAACAGAATGTGCCGTTGGCCCAGGTCCGGGCAGGCCGGATAGCCCAAGGAGTAGCGCCGGCCCCGCCGCTCCGGCAGGTTCAGTTCGCGCCTGATGCGAACCGAGACCGCTTCCGCCAAGGCCTCGGTCAGCTCAACTGAAAGGCCGTGGAGTTGCTGATAGTCGCGGTAATCGCCACCCCGGAACAGATCAGCGGCGGCGCGCGAGAACGCTTCCCCCATGGTCACGGCCTGCAGGGCCAGCACATCAACCCGGTCAGCTGCCAAGTAGTCCGCCAGGCAGCGCCGGTAGCCGGCGGCTTGCCGCGGGAAGCTCAGGCGAGCCCGCTCCGCGGAATCCAAACTGGGTTGTTCCAGCACCACAATCGAATCGCCATCCCGCCGGGCCGGGAAGTAACCCCAGGTGAATTGGGCCTCGGCTAGATTCTCGCGCCGCACCCGATCCAGCAGTTCAGCCAAGGCCGGTTCGCCTTCAGCGGCGGCCAGTTCTGCGACTGTCGCTTCGCCGCGACCGGCTTTGAGCCCCCAACGGGCTTCGAACAGGGCCCGTTTGTCAAGGTAAGGCAAGTATTCGGCGAGCGGCATACCTTTGGCCTGCCGCGCCCCCCAGAACGGCGGCTCGGGAATCTGCACATCTGCATTAGCGCTTGCCGATGCCGCTCCACCCGTAACCACCGACATTTCAGTGGCCGCCGTCTCCGGTGCGGCACTGATCTCTGGAGGCTCGGGTAGCGGCATCGGCAGCTCCGAACTGGCAGCCCCTTCTGTGCCGGCCGTCTCCGGTACGGGAGCGATCTCCTCCGGAGGCTCCGAACTGCCGGTCCGTTCGGTGCTGGGCGCCGCTTGCGAACCCTTCGAACCGCGGGCGGGATCATCAGTGGCGCCCTTGGAGTGGGTGGGCAACAGCGCTGACAACGTCCGCAGGCATTCGAAGGCGTCTTTGGAATAGAAGACTTCGCCGGGGAACTCCGGCGCCAGGACGTCATCAACGAAATGCCTGGTCAGGGCGGCGCCGCCCAAGGCGATCAGCCATTCGCCGGCTAGGTCCGCCTCGGCCAAATCAGCCAGGTTCTGACGCATCACCTGGGTGGATTTGACCAGCAAACCGGACATGCCAATGGCATCTGCGCGGGCTTCGCGGGCGGCGGCAACCATCTGGCTGAGTGACTGTTTGATGCCCAGGTTGATCACTTTGTAGCCGTTGTTGGACAGCACAATGTCCACCAGGTTCTTGCCGATGTCGTGGACATCGCCAGCCACCGTGGCCAATACCACCGTGCCCTTCGGTTCTTGGGGACCAGTCGCCAAGGCTGGTTCCAGGTGGGCGATGGCGGCCTTCATCACCTCTGCTGATTGGAGCACAAATGGCAGTTGCATGCGGCCGTCAGCGAACAGTTCGCCCACCTGTTCCATGGCCGTCAGCAGATGGTTGTTGATGATGTCCAGTGGCGCCGTGCCTTCTGCCATGGCCTGGTCCAGATCGGCTTCAATGCCGTGACGGCTGCCGGCCACCAGCCGTTGGGTGATCCGTTCCAGCACCGGCAGGGAGTCCAGGCGCGGTTTGGCAAGGTCCGCATCAGCTGCGTCTTTGGTCAGGTCAAGCAGTTTGAGTAGCGGGTCGCCATCCTCCCGGCGGTCCCAGACCAGGTCTTCGGCAGCGGCCATAGCCGCCGGGTCCAGCCGGTCGAGCGGCAAAATGCCGCCGGGCCGGACAATCGCCACATCCAACCCAGCTTGGCGGGCTTGATCCAAGAAGACCGAGTTGAGCACCACGCGGGCCGCCGGGTTCAGACCGAACGACACATTGGAGATGCCCAACATGATGTGAGCCTGCGGGAATTCGGCCCGGATTTGTTTGATCGCCTCAATGGTTTCCAAGGCGTCGCGGCGGGTTTCGGCCTGCCCGGTGCCGATTGGGAACGTCAACGGATCAACAATCACATCGGCCGCGCCTAACCCCTTGGCAGCCAGCGCTTCAATCAGCCTCCGGGCAACGGCCACCTTGCGTTCCGCGGTGCGGGCTTGGCCCTGTTCGTCAATCGCCAGAGCAACCACGGCCGCGCCGTGTTCCACGGCCAGGTCCGCGATCTGTTCAAACCGGTCCGGGTCTTCAAAGTTGACCGAGTTGATCAGGCTGCGCCCACCCAAGTGCTCCAAGGCGGAGCGGATCACCGCCGGCTCGGTCGAATCGATCATGACGGGCAGCGTTGAACCGGTCGCCAGGGCTGCGGTCATGTCTGCCATATCAGCCACCCCATCGCGGCCGACGTAGTCCACGGACACATCCAGCACATGGGCGCCGGCGCCGGCTTGGGAGCGCGCCACTTCCATGCAGGCGTCAATATCCCCCGCCAGCAGCGCATCTCGGAACAGCTTTGAACCGTTGGCGTTGGTGCGCTCCCCCACCACCAGGTAGGAGGTTTCCTGGGTCAGCGGCACCGCTTGGTACAGCGAGGAGACGATCCCTGCGGCACCGGGCCGCGAAATTCCGCCAGCCTGCCGTGATGGGCCCGGTTTGCCCAGAGTTTCGCCAGACTGGGTGGCGCCCGATGCCGCGCGGTACGGCACACCGTAGGTCGCCTCTGCCACGCAAACTCCTTTGAGCCGCCGTACCACCGCTGCCAGATGCTCGGGAGTGGTGCCACAACAGCCCCCCACCATAGCCAGGCCATATTCATGGACGTACCGTTCCAACCAGTCAGCCAGAGCTTCCGGCCCCAAGCTGTAGTGGGCTTCGCCTGAATCATCGATCACCGGGAGGCCGGCATTCGGCATCACGCTGACGGGTATGTCCACCAGCTCTGCCAGTTGACGCAAATGCTCTGACATCTCCGCCGGACCGGTGGCGCAGTTCAGCCCAATGCCGTCAATGCCCAATGCCACCAACGCTGCCACCGCCGCCGGGGGTTCGGTTCCCAGCAGCATGGTGCCAGAGGTCTCAACGGTGAAGTGAACGGTGATGGGCAGCTCCGGAGCGGCATCGCGCGCCCCCAAGACCGCTGCCTTGGCCTGCAGCAAGTCCTGGCACGTCTCAATCAGAAAGCGGTCCGCGCCGCCCTCTGCCAAGCCTTCGGCCAACTGGGCGTAGCCAGACCGCAGTTCCTGGAAGGTGGCGTGCCCTAGGGACGGCAAACGCGAACCAGGGCCCATCGAACCGAGCACCAAAGCCCCCGGCTGGCCGGATCCAGCCGCGGCTCGCCTGGCCGCCGCGGCCGCCGCCCGGCCCACCGCCGAGGCCTCCGCCTCCAGGCCGTAGTCAGCCAAGGTCAGCGGATGGGCTCCAAACGAGTTGGTCTCGACCGCCTGGCAACCAGCCTCCAGATAGCGGCGGTGAATCTGTTCAATCAGGTCCGGCCGGGTAACAGACAAATAGTCATGGCAGCCATCGCGACCCGCATAATCAGCCGCGGTCAGGCCGGCGCGGAGGATCTCTGTCCCCATCGCGCCATCGGCTACCAACAGTTCAACCACGGCCAGCCATTCTAGAGTGAGCCTGGCCGCCCGTCGCTTTGGCCCATGGCAAACACGCCAGTACGCTGGCTGGGTGTCAATCGCCATAGCAGCCTTTGCCGGCTGGAACGATGCCGGAGCGGCCGCCACCGATGCCGTCGCCTACATTGGCGACCGCCGGGACACCGAACCGGTCGACAAGATCAGCTCCCAACGCTATTGCGACTTCCAAATCAACCGGCCCATCGTCCAAAACGGCCCCGACGGCGAACGGCGGCTGATCTGGCCGGACACCCAAATCCTGGCCACCGGACTGGAGGCCGAAGAACAGCTGGTGTTTGTCCACGGCGTGGAACCGGCCCGGAGTTGGAAGCGGTTCTGCCGCGAGCTGTTGGAAATCCTTGAACAGTTGGATGTCCACCGGATCATCTTGGTTGGCGCGCTGCTGGCAGATGTGCCCCACACCCGGCCGGCCACCGCCACAGCCACCTCCTCTTCAGCCAGGGTGCGCGAAGCCCTGGACATTGGCGTCAATGACTATGAAGGCCCCACCGGCATTGTTGGCGTGCTGGAACACGAAGCCAACCGCCAAGAGCGCTTCGAGGCGCTATCAGTCTGGGCTCCGGTGCCCCACTATGTGGGCGCATCCCCCTCCCCCCGAACCGAGTTGGCATTGGTTCAGCGGGTGACGGAACTGGCTGGGATCACCGGCCTGGACACCCGCGAACTGGCAGATGAGGCCCGTGCTTGGACCGAAGGCGTTGATGCTTTGGCCAAAGAGGACCCGGAAATCGCCAGCTATGTGGAGAGCCTGGAAAGCGCCATGGACACCTTGGCTTCACCGGCCGCCTCCGGCGAAGCGCTGGCCAAAGAGTTTGAACGTTACCTGCGCCGCCGCGGTCAGTAGAGCTTGATTCCCAACAGCGCGTCGATGGCGCGCCGCAGGTCCGCGCCCGCGTACGGTGAGCGTTCCCGTTCCAAAGGGGCACCGTTGACCCAGCCGTCCACCGCCGCGATGGCGGCCGGCGTATCCAAGTCATTGGCCATGGCCGCCCGAATCTCCGCGATGGCGCCCTGCGAAGAACCCTGCGGTTTGACCGATCCGATGGCGTCACGCCAGCGAGCCAAGCGAGCCTCGGCAGTGGCCAGTTCGCGGCCCCGCCACTCCCAGTCTTCGCGGTAGTGCCTGGAGATCAAGGCTAGGCGGATGGCCGCGGGGCTGACACCCCGTTCCAGCAGATCAGCCACAAAGATCAGGTTGCCGACTGATTTGGACATCTTCTCCCCGGCGTAAGCCAACATGCCTGGGTGCATGGTCAAACGGACCGGCGCGGCCTGGCCGGTCAGCATCCGGGCGTGGGAAGTGGACATTTCGTGATGCGGGAAGACCAGGTCCGAACCGCCGCCCAGCACGTCGATCGGTGCGTCCAGTTCATTGGTGGAAATGACCGAACATTCGATGTGCCAGCCGGGCCGGCCGGGCCCCAAGGTGCGGCCATCCCAGCTCGGTTCACCGGGCCGGGCGGCCCGCCACAGCAACGGGTCCAGGCGGTGGCGTTTGCCGGGCCGGTCCGGATCGCCGCCGCGCTCCGCGAACAGCCGGTCCTGGGTGTGTTCGGTCAGCCCGCTGAGCGCGCCGAAATCTGGGTCTTGGGACAGGTCGGCGTAAACATCGCCGAGCATGGAAGGGCCGTCATGGCCTAGGCGGTAGGCCAAGCCGGAATCGATCATCTTCTCAACGGCCGCCACAATGGCTGGCACCGTTTCAACCACGCCACGGTAAAAGTCCGGCGGGATCACCCGCAGGGCCGCCATGTCGGACCTGTACAGGGCGGTTTGGCTGGCCGCCAGTTGCTGCCAGTCCTGGCCGATGGCGCGGGCTCTCTCCAGCAGCGGATCGTCAACATCCGTCAGGCCCTGGGCGTACCGGACCGACACACCCAAATCCCGCCAAGCCCGGACCAGCAGGTCAAAAGCCAGATAGGTGCGGGCATGACCGAGGTGGGTCGCATCATAGGGAGTGACACCGCAGACGTAGAGCTGGGCTACCTCCCCTTCCACGCTGGGGCGCAACTGGCCGGTGATGTCATCGTAGATAGCCGGGACGCCGCCAGCGCCGGGAATCACGCTGACTGTTGGTCCGGTCCACGCACGCACCTTGCTAGGTTACAAGACCCCGCCCGCTACCAGGCCAATCACAGCCACGCCAAGAGCCACCCGGTAGTAGACAAAGGGCTTGTAGGAATAGGTCGAAACGATCTTCAAGAAGGCGATGATCACCGCGTAACCAACCCCAAAGGCCACCGCCCCAGCTGCGAACGTGTTGCCCCAACTGGTGGCCAGTGCCACATCATCACCTAGGGCTCTGATCAGCTCTAGCACCCCGGCGCCGAAGACCGCCGGCATGGCCAGCAGGAACGAATAGCGGGCGGCGGCGGCCCGCGAATAGCCCATCGCCAAACCAGCGGTGATGGTTCCACCAGACCGGGACACACCAGGGATCAGAGCCAAGGATTGGGCCAAGCCGTAAAGCAAGCCGTCTTTCACGCCGATCTGTTCCATGGTCTTGGCTTCGCCACGTGCAGCGCGTCTGCCGGCGTAAACATCCGCCAAGCCGAGCAATATGCCGAAGCCGATCAACATGGCACC
>JAIRTF010000261.1 GCA_031255075.1 Bifidobacteriaceae bacterium
GATGGCGGCCCGGAAGAATTCGCTTGGTCCTCCAGCGCGCCGACACCCTCACATGGGTTCGTGGCCTTGCCTGGAGCCAACCTGACAGCCCAGTTGCAAATCGGCGCGGCCTCGCAGACCGGTGTCGCCGCCGAAGTGACGCTCACGCCGATCAGCCAGACCGGATCGCGCGGGCTGCCCACCACCATCACGGTGGCGCCAGGCACCGCCCAAACCGTTGACCCGGCATCGCTGGGCCTGGATTCGGCGGTGGCTGTCGAATTCGATTGGTCCACCGCCACCGGAACGGTGGCCCTGTGGGTGCAAGCCGCGGAGGATCCAGACAACACCGGTCCTATGATCTCAGTGCTGATCCCGGTTGGCCGCGCCGCCGCCACCTCCCAGGTGCGAATCTATCCCGCGTCGCCGTAGCCAGGATCAATCGCGTCCGGCGGCATCCGCCACAGCTGACCCAACTGTTCCACAATCACGTCCAGCACCAACACCCCTAGTTCGCGCGGTTCTGAGGCGCGCGCTTCCAGCGGCTTGCGGTAAAGCACAATTCGTTGCGGCAACCCGTTGGCGGCCGGGTAAGAACGCGCCAGCGGCACACCACTCTCCCAAGATGGCCCATCCGAGGTGGGGACTTCCTCAACCGCTACCTCAACCCGGGCCAAGTTCCGGCCCCAAGCGCGGTCCAGGCGGCGCAAAGCGGCCACAATATGTTCGTCAAACTGTTCTGACCGGGTCAAAGCGCCCGGCAGAGCCGGCGGCAGCAGCGGTCCGCGGGGCCCCCGGCCGCGCCGGTCCCGGCGGCGCCCGTCAGCTCGGGCCGGCAGGCGGCCAATCCGGACCAGGTCGGAGCTGTCTGGGTCCATCACGTCTGACACCTCTCCAGGCTAGCGGCGCGGCATCGTCCACCGAGGGCCGGTGGCTTAGTGGAGCAAACTGTGGTGGGGGCGCTAATGGGAGTTGGGGACCACCCGCAGGTGGCCGTAACGCGGTGCCAAGACCACCTCGATGGGCGGGTAGTCCGCCTGTGGGACAGCCTGGCCGCTTTCGCGGACCGAGTCCGCCAGTGCCATGATCTCATCGTGGCTGCGCCCAACCGTTTCCATATCCGGCGCCAAGCGGATGACTTCCCAACCGCGCGGCGGCGCCACCCGTTCAGCGTGTTTGAGACACAGGTCATAGCCGCCGGGGTCCTTCTCCGTGGCCAACGGCCCTAGCACAGCGGTCGAATCACGGTAGGTGAAGGTCAAAGTAGCTACCGGCGGGTGCGGGCAGGCGACGTGTTCACAACGGCGAGGCATGTTGACCACGCCTGCACCATAACCCGCCGGCACCACCGAACGGACCTCGCCACGCCGTCCGGCCTGACATCGCCTGGCCAGGCGTGTCGCTGACCGGCGGCAGCGGAGGCGAATCTCATATGCTTGCTGGGTGCATCGGCTACGCGACATCCTCAAGACCAACGATCTGAGGGGCGCGGTACCGGGCCAGTGGGGGCCGGGCGAAGCAGCCGCCTTGGGGACATCGCTGGGGCGGACCTTCAAGGACGCGGAAGCCTTCATTGTGGGCCACGACATGCGGCTGAGTGGGCCGGCCCTGGCCGAAGCCCTGACCGCCGGACTGACCGAAGCCGGCCTGGACGTGATCTTCCTAGGCCAAGTCTCGACCGACATGCTGTACTACGCCTCCGGATCGTTGAACCTGCCGGGGGCCATTCTGACGGCATCTCACAACCCGGCCGGAGACAACGGGTTGAAACTGGTGCGGCCCGGCGCCAAACCGGTGGGCGCGGCCGCCGGACTGGCGGAGATTGTTGACTGGGCGGACGCCAACCGCCGTGCGCCGGCTGCTGAAACCCCAGGTCAGGTCCGTCATCTTGACCTGCTGCGGGACTTCGCGGTGTACCTGCGCGAACTGGTGGACCTGACGCAGATCCGGCCGCTGAAAGTGGCGATTGACGCCGGCAACGGCATGGGCGGGGTGCTGAGCGATGCCGTTCTGGGCACCACCGCCGGTTTGCGTGAGCTGCCTCTGGAATTGGTGCGGCTGTACTTCGAACCGAACGGCGCCTTCCCCAACCATCAACCGGACCCGCTTAACCCAGCCAATCTTCAAGAGCTATGCGCCACCGTGGTGCGGGCTGGAGCAGACATCGGCTTGGCCTTTGACGGTGACGCCGACCGGTGCTTCATGGTGGACCAAACCGGACGCCCGGTACCCGCTTCAGTCATCGGCACGCTCATCGCCATGCGGGAGGTGGCCCGCGAACAAGCGTCCGGCCGGGGCGGCGTGGTGGTGCACAATGCCATCACCTCCCGGGTGTTGCCGGAGTTGGTGGCCGCAGCCGGTGCCGAACCGATCCGGACCAGGGTGGGCCATTCGGTGATCAAACCGGCCATGGCGGAGCATGACGCCGTCTTCGGAGCCGAACACTCCGGGCACTTCTACTTCCGGGACTTCTACTATGCCGACTCAGGCATTCTGGGGGCGATGCACGTCTTGGCCGCCTTGGGCAGCCAGCCGCTCCCGTTGAGCGAGTTGGCGGAGATGTACAGCCCCTACAGTTCCTCAGGTGAAATCAATTTTGAAGTGGCAGACCCGGTAGCGGCCGTGCAGAAGGTGCAGATGGCCTACGCGGCCGATGCCGCGCGGGGAGTAGTCTCACTGGACTCGCTTGACGGGTTGACCGTCAGCCACTGGGGGGCCACGCCCCGCTGGTGGGCCAATGTCAGGCCGTCCAACACCGAGGCGATGCTGCGGCTGAATGTAGAGGCCGAGGACGCCGACGTGATGGAGAAGGTTCGGGACGGCATTGCCGGAATTGTTGGACAGGGGGTCTGATGGAAGAGTGGGTGCGGCAGGCATTGCGCTGCCCGACATGTCAAGGTGAGCTGACTGACGCCCCGGAGCGGCTGGTTTGCCATGGCTGCGGTTGCGCCTATCCGGTGCGCGAATCGATCCCATCGCTGATTGCCGGAACGGCCGAGCGCCTCGGAGACGGCGAATGAGCCCGGCGGCAGCGCCCGTGCCAGCCGATTTGGACTACCAACCTGACCGGTTCGCCATCCGGTCGAGGGATTTGGCTCCGGCCGGGCGCCACCAAATGCGTCTGGCGGAACAGCAAATGCCGGGTTTGATGTCGCTGCGCGCCGCCTTGGGGCCGGATCAGCCGCTGGCCGGCGCCCGGATCAGCGGCTGCCTCCACATGACCGTCCAGACCGCGGTGCTGGTTGAGACGTTGACGGCTTTGGGCGCTGAGGTCCGGTGGGCCTCATGCAATATCTTCTCCACCCAGGATGAGGCGGCTGCGGCCGTGGTGATGGGTCCGGCCGGCGATGGCGCCAGTGCGGCCGTGTTCGCCTGGAAGGGCGAATCGTTGGAGGCCTATTGGTGGGCGGTGATGGCGGCCCTGGATTGGCCGGACGGCGGCCCCGATTTGATTGTTGATGACGGCGCGGATGCTTCCAACCTGCTGCTGGCCGGCGCCGAATTCGAGCGGCTGGGCAAGTCTGCACCCAGTTTCATAGAGTTGGCCGGCTCGGCCGAAGGGCAACTGGTCCAGCAGCTGATCATTGAGCGGGCTGAAACCCAACCGGGCTGGTGGCCCAAAGCCGCCGCCCATTTGGGGGGTGCCAGCGAAGAGACCACCACTGGGGTCCACAGGCTGGCCGCCGGGGCGGCCCGCCCAGCCTTGGCCTTCCCAGTCCTCGATGTCAACGATGCGGTCTCTCAGTCGAAGTGTGACAACATCGACGGGAGCCGCCGCGCGCTCCCTGAG
>JAIRTF010000284.1 GCA_031255075.1 Bifidobacteriaceae bacterium
CCCAAATCCTGGCTGACCTAACCGCCCGCGGCCAACTAATAGACCGCCCCGACCAATAACCCAACCACTCCGCCGGGGAGCTCTGACTATGGCTCTTGGTCGGCGTCCTTGGAAGAGCCGGCTTCGTCCTCATGAAAGCCGGGCACCCTACGTCGATTCGCTGGGAAAGTCCTGTACCACGTGGGCGACTTCCCGTCCGTAGCTCCCCAGCCTAGGAGTTCTTGGCGCCGGAGCGCTTCTTCGTCGGCCCCCTTGTTGCGAACGGGGCCATATTTCAACAGCTTCAGACCCTCACCGGCGGCCTCATATGCCCCAGGCCTGGTGGTGTACATGGTGGCGCCGTAAAGGACAGCGGTAGCGGCACACAGCAGGTCCGTCCGATCAAGATCGCCGGTGCTCCGGGCCTTTCCAGCGTTCGCGGCACGTATCAAGTTGCCGTTGAGTTCCCGGAAGATACCGAGGATCTCGAGATTGATCGCGACCGGCGCTGACAGCTTCCAACGCCCCGTTAACGAGATGGGTTCCGGGGCGTCTAAAGTGGCCTTGACCAGGGCAGTCTCTATTGCCATGGCCATTGAGATGAAGAAGCCATCATTGGGACGGAACAAAGAGGGACGCAATCCAGCCAAGAAGACAGATGAATCGGCAGTAACAAGGTCAACCGTTGCGCCGTCGGCCGGTTCAGAAAAATGGTATTCGCGAAGTTCGCCCGGCGCCTCATAGTTGAGTTCATACACTCCCAGTGGTTGTATTCGACTGACCTCGGTCACGTCCGCCCTTTGGTTGAACCTCCAGAACGGGGGCTTAATCAGGTAGTGGTTGGTCCGCGCGAACACAACTTCTACGGGTTTACCCTCCTCATCGACGGCTGTATAGGCCCACGGGGCGCTTCGATCGCCCGGCTGGATGTGTTGCAAGTCGGGCACATCCCCAGCGCCAACTACCACTGTGGCTGGCCCTCGGCGGGTCGTTTCAGCAGGCCGCCACCCAGGGCGCGGCAAACCCGCTCGCAGATACTCGCCCGCATCAATAGCCACTTGCGAGTTCTTGCCAATAGTCTCGTTGGTATCCATACCGGAGAAGTGTAGGAACCATGGCGCCCATTTTGGGCGGGCAGATGGCTTCGGCAAGAACTAGGCCGTGGATCCTCACAACTCGACCGTTGAAGAAGGTACCCCAGCAGCGCTGGTGTCCCTAGGCGCCCTGTGCTGACAGGACTACAAGGTCTGCTGGGGTGGCGTTCCTGGCAGCCGAGGGAGAGACCCGTTGATCAAAAGTGATAAAGCGGCCGCCGCGTGCTATGGCCAGGGCAAGCAGGTAGGTGTCGGTTATTTGTTTGGGCCCTAGAAGGTAGTCCAGGTTGATGGACTCCGCATCTGGGAGTTGGATGTCGCATGGCCAGAAATGGTGGTCAAGGTCGGAAGTGGCCTGCCGCAAGATCGTCACCGCCTGAGCGGTGGACACCGGGTTCGGATAGCTCGGCTGCGACACTATGCGAGCAAACCCGTTTTGCGTGATGGCGCAAGTTGCCCAGCCCCCTGCGATGTTGCGCCCCAGCCACTCGGCTGCCCGGTAGTGATGCACATGGTTTTGATCAAGCGCCGCCACGAGTACGTTGACATCAAGGAGAGCGGGTTTCATATGCCAAGTTCTTCTCGGAGTTGTTCGACCTGCTCGTTAGTCACGATCTTTCCGGACGGTGGCAACAGAGCAAATCCTCGGTCGATCATCCAGGCGTCTGCGCCTCGGGTCACGCGGCTGGCCTTGTCGTTCGCTCCGTTTGGCGGGTTGGTGAATCCCCGGCGCGCCATTTCAGAGATCACAGCGCCAACGGAACGGTGTTCGGCCCGCGCCAGATCGCGCGCGGCGGAGAGCACGTCATTGTCGATTTCCAGGGTCGTCCTCATGCATCAGATGCTAGCATCTGATGCGCCAGTCAGGGCGGGTCACCTGTGGACGATCGTTTCCATTAGCGACGGCCACGATCGCCCGATAGGATTCGGGGACCACGGATGGCTTCCCGTCGGTGGAGTTTCGTGGCAGCAGTGGTTGAGGCGGGGAAGCCCGGATCAGAGCGGGTGTTCCTAGGCTTCGGCTATGACTACTAGGAGGGTTCGGGGGCCGTGGACGCCTTCGACTCGGGTTAGTTCAATGTCTACGGTGGCGGAAGGGCCAGAAATCCAGGTCAGGGGACGGCCAGCAGCTATTGACGGGCCCAGGCGCGCGGTGGCTTGGGGCACATCCGGAACCACCTGTTCGGCTTGGACCAGGCACAGATGCAGGTCCGGGACCAGGGTCAAGGCCCGGCGGCCTTGGTCTTCGGCGTGATCCAGAACCAGGGTGCCGGTCTCCGCAATGGCCACCCGGCAAGCCGTCACCACACCATCCAGCCCATCAAGCTGGGCCGCGGCGAGGGGCGGGTCATCACCTTGGAGCCTGATCCCACGGCCTTCAACGGCAGCCAGCACTGCCGGGTCCAGCCCAGCGGGGGTTGCGACCGAGCCCACACTGCGGTCAGCCAACAAACGGGCCGCCTCAGCCGGCGCATCAGCCCGCGGCACCCGTACCACCACGGCACCGTAGTCAGAACACCGTTCGGCGAAAAGCCCTACCGCGGCATCGGCCACCGATGCCGCCGCAGCACCTCCGTAGGTCCACGGTACTGGCGTATCCGCCTCCGGGGAGCCGGGCGGAACATCCGCTAAGGCCGCTCTGACCTGGGACAACATCGTTTCACGCGAAGTCATGACCGATCCTTTCGCCACCACATCCGGAACGAACCACGCGGCGGTGCCGGCAAATCGCGAGCCCTAGTCCAACGGGAAGCCGGCCAGGGGAGCGGCCCAATCGGGCGCGTCGAATGGCGAACCCGGCCCACCAACGCCAACAACCGGCCCACCAACGCCAAACGGCGCCCACCGCCAAAGGCCCAACCAGCCCCCGCCATGGCCACCGTTTCCATATGCGGACGCGCCTCGCGGCCCTTGGCCACGGCCACCTTGTGACGTTGGCGCACAATCAGATCAGGCAACGGAATCCGCACCGGGCACACATCGGCGCAAGCGGCGCACAGCGTGGAAGCGAACGGCAACGACCGGTCCAACGGCGAATCAAAGCCCCGCAGTTGGCCGGTCAGCACAATGCCAATCGGACCCGGATAGACCGAACCATAGGCATGGCCACCGACCTTCTGATAGACCGGGCAAACATTCATACAAGCCGAACAACGAATGCAACGCAGCATGGGCCGGGCCGGCGGTTCCGCCAAAGCCTTCAACCGGCCGGCGTCAAC
>JAIRTF010000293.1 GCA_031255075.1 Bifidobacteriaceae bacterium
ATTGACGCCATCTACGGCCAACTGATCCGCTGGGCGGCCGGCCGCAACTGGCCGCTGCCCGCCACCCAACTGCTGGCCACCCAATTGGAATACCTGGAAGCCGCCTCACTCCCGCCGGAATAGCGATGGATGGAGCCGTGACCTAGCGGCCAGGTGCAGTTTCGCTGAGGGCGGGAATAGATGGCAGCTAGTCAGCGTTGGGGATGACGTGAGAAGTGGCAGCGCGGGGAGCAGGCACGTCAGGGACGTGGATGGCGGCCGCCCGGCCCAACACTCGACGGTCGGCAACGCTGCCGCGGCTGCGGTGGTTCACCGGTGGAAGTGGCGGCTGGTCATAGCGGCCGTCGTTCTGGCCGCCGGGTTGGCGGTTGTCCAATTGGGCAGCGCCTGGGCCATGTGGCAAGACTCGACACCCGCTTCAGGCGGTGTGATCACCAACGGTGACCTTGATGTCACCGGAGCGGCCGGCACCTGGCGGGTGGTGGACGCCCAAGGCAATGTGTTGGCTACTGAGACCGCCGGTTCCACCAGTGCGCCAGACGTGGGGGATCTGAAGAACCTTGAATCCGTCTACGGTCAAGGGTTGGTCCTAGAGTTGGTCCACAGCTATGACCTCACCTTGAAGGGCGACAACCTGCGGGCTGAAGTCGCCGTCACCTTCCCGAACAACGCACCGACTGGCACGTACTCGGTCAAGAACCAGGCTGGCACCGATGTGGTTGCTTCAACCGCTATCGGCACTGCCACCCCGGGGCAGATCCCAGTTGGCTCGACCAAACTGCAGCTGACCGTGCGCTACCAGCTAGACGAGCCGAATCTTTTCGCCGCCAAGACAGTTAAGTACGGCCTGTTCTCCATGGAGGTGAAGCAGGTATGAAGAACTTCAAGCGCCTAGCCTTGGGCGTCAGCGCGGTGTTGGCGGCGGCTCTGCTGTTCACCGGCGGCGCCACCATGGCCTTATGGTCCAAGGGTTCCCAACAGGCCGGCGCGGAAGTGACCTACCGGCCCGCAGTTGTCTCGATCACAGTCGACAGTGGCCAGCCTCAGGCGGCCACGGCCGGGGACTTGGCCTTGGAAGTGGAATTCACGGCGAGCGATGCCGCAGCCATCCGAGCCGCCTCCCAGGCGGACGTCGCCGCCGGAGGTAACGGTCGGGTGCTTTGGGGGCGCCTAGTGGAGCTCTCCGCCACCACCCATGGAACAGTAGGCATGGGCTACTCGGTGACGATGCCGCAAGGACCGTTGTTGGACTACGCCAAGGGTTTGGTGCTGTACCCGGTTGCCAAGGCAGTCGACTGCCCGAATGGGCCAGTGGCAGAATCGGCGGCGCCGGCAGGCATATCGATCCCACCCAACCAGTCGTCCCTGGGCAACCCGGCGGCAATCAGTACTGCCTATAAGGCCCAGGCCACCCATACGGAGATGTTCTGCTTGGCGACCACCTTCGATCTGTCCAGGATCACCAACACGGCCACCGCTGAGGTACTACACAATGGGACGTCCTACACGGCTTCCTCCACCTGGTCTGGACTGGTGTTGCCCAACGCCAACAGCCAGGCCCCGGCGACCTTCGTGTTCAACATTGACATGCTGGCGCCGAAGCCCTGAGGCCCCATTCAACGCTCGCAAAGCCTGATTGGTAGGACAACTCTGTCTGTTCTGGCTGGCCGCCTCACCAGTGAGTTTGCTATAGGTGTGGGTTGCTAGCAAAGGGGCTCTAGGAATCTCAAGATTTCCCACCAAAGCGGGAATAGATGCGGCGAGCGGGTCGTTGTACTGGCTGGGTGAGAACCGCCCAGCAGAAACCTTCGAAAGGAAGCTAGAGAAAAATGACAGTAACCCCACAAACTGAGCAGGACCGGCGGAAGCGTCGCCTGAAGGGCCTGATTGCCGGAGTGGCCGGCGTTGCTCTGCTGATGGGTGGAACAACCTTCGCCTACTGGTCAGACTCAACCCAGGCCGCGGGTGGGTCCATCACGAACGGCACCTTGGACGTCGAACCAGTCGCAAACGCAAAGCTCGCATGGTATGACACGCGCAAGCCTGGCACAGCCAACGGCGTCATCAAAAAGAGCGTGACTGAGATTGCTAACCCCGGGGCCTTCAAAGCAGTCCCAGGAGACACACTCGAGATCGACCTGCCGCAAATGGCCGTTAAGGCCGTTGGCGACAACATGAAGTTCGAAGTTGCCGTCGTCAGTAACTCAGGCGGGCCGACCACCTTCAACGGTTGGCAGATCAAGGCCTACGTCTACAGTGGCACCACCTCACTAGGGGGTCCGGTGGACCTGAGCGCCCTGACTAGTTCCTCCACGACGCCCATTACCGTCGCCACCGTCGGCACCGCGATGAGTGGGAACGTCAATGTGGTCCTGATGGCGGAACTGCCGGCCACGGTGGCGAACCAGCAACACGTCGACACGACGCTGGACCTGTCCGGGGTGCAAGTCAAAGTCACCCAGGTCACCATCTGATCTCGGGACTCGAAACCGGGCTTACTACACGCACTAGGAATCAAGCAGAAGATGAGTGCAGAACCAACACCCGCCGCCAGGCCGCGTAAAGCGGTCTGGCGGCGGGCTGTCTCATGGGCGGCCACCGCCGGGGTGGT
>JAIRTF010000009.1 GCA_031255075.1 Bifidobacteriaceae bacterium
TCAGAGCCACGGCCTACTGGGTGGTGGACTCCCATTTCTTAGTGGCACTGAGCATACAAACCGACAGCGCAGGCTCCGAAACCTTGGGCGAATTGATCGACTCAATTCACTTCCCCGAAGCAATTGAGCTGGTCACGGACCAGGTCCGTGCCAATTGGTGGTGGGCCATCTACCTGCCAGAAGAGCCACAACTCGAAATGTACGGAGGTGAGGAGTGGTGGACCGATCACTAGACGAAGCAGGTGCCCAGGAACAGTACTCCGACAGCACCGCCCCAAGCGGAGCCACCGGGACGCCTCAGGCAGACGCGGCGCGCCCGAAACCCGATCAAGAGCGAGCCATGGATCGCCAGAAGACCGGGACCACCAAACCAAAACGGCCCTGGTGGCGCAAGATCCGAGTCCCCAAGTCCTCCATGTGGCGGAAGGCCCAGGCGCTGGCCCTGGTCGCGACGGTCGTGATCACATCAACGTACATTGAATATGGCCGCTGGCGCGAATGGGTCGAAGCGGACCATACCCACGAATCGCGCCGGATGCTCGCGCGGCTGGATCAGCTTGGCCTGTTGCCGCCGGGCGAGATGGTTGCCACCTTGTTGGACGGGCGGCTGGAACAACGTTTCACCGGCTACGTTGCTGATGGGAACATCCCCACCTGCCCTGACACTTCAGAAGATCCGATGCAGTTGGCCCATCTCCGCAACACATTGTCTCGAGAACGGTTGGCAGGGGCCCGTGGCTGGTACACCATCATGGCGGGCAACCGCCCAATCCAAGTCTCGGCCTTCGTCTACGAACAGGGCGTAGGCACCCCGCCCAGGCAGTATCTCCAGTACGGTGTCCCGCAACACAAGGTGCTCGAAGCCATAGCCGATTGCTACGTGCCCACAGATGACAACATCACCCTCGCCACCCCCGAAGCGGAAGCAGACCAGCCCGCAGAACTGAGCGTCGTGGTGTTGCCTGCCCACGGGGTAGCGGCCGATGCCGCGTTCTACACCGTCACCGTCAGAAAGTCCCAGCCCACAGGGCAAGCAACGGACCCTTCGGAGCAGCCCATCCTTGACCAGTGGGTCAGTGGCTGGGCCTACGCCACCGCCTATTGGCAGATCGATTCGCAGTTCGTGGCAGCCGTCACAATCAGGGGAAACACCGGCAACTTCGACACGCTCCGCGAAGCCCTGGCAGCCCTGCAACTGGACAGGATTGTCGACTTCACCACCTACCACCTCCGCGAAAACGGCCTGGAGGCAACCAAACTGCCAAGCGCTGATCAGTTAGAAGTCACCGGACCCCCGGCCTGGCGCTACAGAGACGACGACTAGCGTCGCACCTTCTTCCGCTTCGGTGGCCGATGCCGCGCGTCAAGCGGACGCCCCAAGGCCAGCACACAGACCCTGCCGACAGGCTGCCCGATGCCGCAGCCAGCGCTGGTCACCCAGGTGCCCCGCCCGCAGCCCTACGGGTCAAGTGATTCGGCCGCGCGGGCTTCGAAGACTTCGCGAGCGGCCAGCGTTTGAGGGCCAATCTGACCGCCGCCGGCGACACGGCCATCGATTTGGGTGACGGCTTGGACGCCACGGCCGGTCGAGGTGACAAACAACTCGGAGGCTTCCCACAGGGCAGACATCGGCACCGACTGTTCGGCGGCGCCTGTCCATTCCAGCAACAAGTCCCTGGTCACGCCGCCCAAGGCGCCATCGGTCAGCGGCGGTGTCACCAGGGTGCCGTCCAACACCAGGAACACATTCGAGCCGGTCCCCTCAGTCAACAGACCGCGCGTGTTGGGGAACAGCGCCTCGCTGGCGCCAGCCGCTTTGGCCTGAGCCAAAGCCAGAGCGTTGGCCGCATAGGAAGTGGTTTTCAAGCCGGCCAAGGCGCCGTTCTCATTGCGGCTGAACGGGACCGTGATGACAGCTGTCTCAGCTGGTTCCAGGCCGTGGCTGGTCACCAGAGCAAACAGTGAGGGCTTGGAACCGGGCAGACGCCCGGAACCGATCCGGCCAATCCCAGCGGTCAACGTCACACGGACCACATCCACCGGCCCGGTCAGCAAATCTTGGTTAGCGGCCAGCAGTTCGTCAATAGCCTGGCGCACTACCGAAGGACCGGGAAAAGCAATGCCCAGACCGGCGGCGGACCGTTCCATCCGCCGCAAATGTCGGGTCACGGCGAAGGCTTGACCGTTTACTACCTTCATGGCCTCGAACACGCCATCGCCCACGGTGATGCCGTGGTCCAACAGCGGCAACGTGGCCAGCCCGGCCTGAATCAGCTCCCCATTGACCCATGCCATCGCTTCCGCGTCGGCAAAACCACTCATGGCACCCCTATTCCACGGTTACAGATTTGGCCAGGTTGCGTGGCTGGTCCACGTCCAGGCCCTTGGCGGTAGCCAAAGCACAAGCAAAGATCTGCAACGGCACCACCGCCACCAGCGGCGCCAGCAGCGTTGGGGTGCGCGGCACCCACAGAACCTTGTCGGCATATTCGGTGACGGCCGTATCTCCTTCTTCAGCCACTACCAGCGTCCGCGCTCCGCGGGCGCGAATCTCTTGGATGTTGGACAGCACCTTGTCATGGAGCACATCCCGCCCCCGCGGCGACGGAACCACCACAAAGACCGCCTGGCCGTCCTCAATCAACGCAATGGGCCCATGTTTCAACTCGCCGGCAGCAAACCCTTCGGCGTGAATATAGGCCAGTTCCTTGAGCTTCAACGCCCCTTCCATGGCCACCGGGAAGCCCACATGGCGGCCTAAATACAGCACCGAGGTGACATCACGCATCGAATCAGCCAACGCCTTGATGTCCCCCTCGCCATCAATCACTGACTGGATCTTGGCCGGCATGGTTTCCAACTCCGCCAGCACGGTGCGGACTTCATCGGCAAACATGGTGCCGCGCAACTGCGCCAAGTACAGGCCCAGCAGATAGGTGGCCGCGATCTGTGCCAGGAAAGCCTTGGTGGAGGCCACCGCCACCTCCGGCCCGGCGTGGGTGTACAGCGCGGCGTCTGATTCGCGGGCAATGGTGGAACCCATGGTGTTGACCACAGCCACCACCTTGGCCCCCTGTTCGCGGGCGTGACGCACCGCCATGATGGTGTCCATGGTTTCCCCGGATTGGGAGATCGCCACCACCAGAGTCTTCTCTGTCACGACCGGGTCGCGGTAGCGGAACTCATGCGCCAACTCCACTTCCACCGGGACGCGGCACCAGTGCTCTATCGCATACTTGGCGACATGCCCGGCGTAGGCGGCGGTCCCGCAGGCGATCACCACAATCTTGTCCACGGACCGCAGAACAGATTCGTCAATCCGCAGTTCATCTAGCTGCAGAGCCCCACCTGGGCCGGTGGTGCGCCCTAACAGCGTGTCCCGCACAGCATTCGGTTCATCATGGATTTCCTTGTCCATGAAGGTCGCAAACCCGCCCTTGACTGCGGCTGAAGCATCCCAGTCCACGGTGAACGGCTTGGCTTCAGCCAAGTTGCCATCAAAGTCTGTGATGGTGACCGAATCCGGCGTGATGGTGGCCACCTGGTCCTGGCCCAATTCCAGAGCGCTGGTGGTTTGGGCCACAAACGCCGCCACGTCTGAGCCGAGGAAGTTTTCGCCCTCGCCCAACCCCACCACCAGCGGTGATGTCCGCCGCGCTCCCACCACCACGTGTGGGTTGTCCGCCGCCACCGCCAACAACGTGAAGGCTCCCTCCAGCCGCTGGACCACGGAAGTCATGGCGTCCGTCAGGTCGCCTTGAGCGGCGTAGGCGTGGGCCAACAAGTGGGCTGCCACCTCGGTGTCCGTTTCGGAGACGAACTTCACGCCGGCTTCAGTCAACTCCCGGCGCAGTTGGGCGTGGTTTTCCAAAATGCCGTTGTGCACCACCGCCACCGATCCGTCTTCAGACAGGTGCGGATGGGCGTTGACATCGGTAGGGCCGCCGTGGGTTGCCCACCGGGTGTGCCCTATCACCGCCGATGCCGCGGGCAACGGTTCCGCCTCAAGTTGGGCTTCCAGCACCTCAAGTTTGCCGGCCCGTTTGACATGGCTGAGCCCATCTTGGTTGGCAGCCACTATGCCCGCCGAGTCATAGCCCCGGTATTGCAGCCGCCGCAGCGCCTCCAACGCCACATCCAGTCCCCGCCCGGACGTGGACGCGCCAACGTACCCAATGATTCCGCACATACCCAACACCTTAACAGCGCCGCCGAGGCGCCCACCCCATCCGCACCCAAGCCCGCAGCGAAACCCCAGTTCGTACCAGCGCGAACCGCCCGGCCCTGGGCAGGTCTTCAGGCGCCACCTGGGCATTGCGCGGGGCGGCTGGGGCGGAAAAGAGGCTTTGGGCCTTATGCTTTTGTGTGGCCTTTACCGCTTCCAGTGATGGCGCCCCAAAGCGGCGGAATTGGTCGGGACGGACACCAACCAGACCAGAACTAGAAGGGATACCCCAAATGAAAACTAGACACTCCGCCGCCCTACTGCTGGTGGCCGCGCTGGCCCTGAGCGGCTGCAGCCTGATCAACAGCTCCCCCAAACGCGATTCGGAGGGCCAGGTTGAGAAAGACACCAAAGCATCCGTGACCGACCTCAAACTGGGCGACTGCACCGGGCCGATGGCTGATGGCGAAATCAGCGAGCAAACATTGGTGCCCTGCGCCAACGAGCATTACTGGGAGGTGTATCACACCCAGACCCTGCCGGAGGGCCCATTCCCGGCGGACATGAATGATATTGCCGAAGGCACCTGCTACGAAGCCTTGGAGCCATTCCTGGGCGCCGCCTATGAGGAATCGGAGTACGAATTCTTCCTGCTGACGCCCCTGCGTGAATCCTGGACCGCCGGCGACAGGACCATCAGTTGCTTGGTTGGCCTTGAGCAAGGAGGGGTGACCGGCACCCTGAAGGGCGTCGATGCGTCCTCCGAAGAAGGGGAAACCACCGAGTCGTAACCGATCGGGACGTGCTCCCCGGAAGGATTGGACATGACCGTGTTCTATTGCCAGCAATGCCACGCGGCACTGGCTCCTGGCAGCGGCCCCAACTGTCCAATCTGCGGCGCACCCGTTCCACCTGAGGCGGCAGCGGCCGCACCTGAGGCGACCCCTGAACCGGCCGCCCAGGTGCTGCCACCGCCGTTGGCCCAGCCTGGCAAACACACGCCCGTAAGGGGCCGGACCGACCGGCCGATGCCGCCCCCGCGACCGGAGACCGGACGCTCAGCAGGCCACCCCAACAGGCCGCCGATGCGCCGGTCCGATGCCGCCGCTGGGGGCAGCGTTGGAGCTGTTGGCGGCTTTGCCGGCGGAGCCGATGGCGGGGCGGCCGGTCAGCCCACTGGCGGGGCTGGGGCTGCTGATTCCGTTCCGCCAAGCGGGTTGAACCCGCTGGCCGGCGCACCGCCGCCGATAGCCCAGCCTGCGCCCGGTGCCCCTGGGCCGAGGACCGCCGCCCCAGAGTCCGGCCCGATAGATCTGCCCCACTACCCCAACGCGGAAGAACCCGTGCCGGTCCGGCTGCTGTCGGTGGAGGCACCGCAGCGCCGCCGGGCGGCGGC
>JAIRTF010000036.1 GCA_031255075.1 Bifidobacteriaceae bacterium
GGCTGAGGCGGCGCTCCGCCTTGACCCGATCATGCCCGGGAGATAGCAGTGAGGCTGGCCTGTTCACTTTGGAACGTGGCCGGCCCGCGCGCTGAATCCGAAGCTCGCCGGCTGGCCGCGGCGGGTGTGCAGCTGTTCCACTGGGACCGGTCGGATGGGTCCATGGCCAAAGCCGGCGGTTTCACGGCCGGCCAGGCGCGCGGCATCGGCCGCCAGGTGGCAGCCCGGGCGGAGGCCCACCTGATGTTGGCGCGGCCGCTGGCAGAGGTCGAAACCTGGTGCGAGTTCTGCGAGCTGGTGGTGGTCCATGCCGAAGCCGCTGACGCAGCCGCGGCCTGCGCGCGCATCCGGGAACTTGGCCGGCAGCCAGGTATAGCCCTTTCGCCGGGCTCCGAACCGCGGCCAGGCCTGCTGGAGGACTTAGTCCAAGCCGGCGCCGAGTTGGACACCGCGGTGCTGGTGATGGCGGTCAAACCGGGCTGTGCGGGCAGCCAGTTTGAGCCGTCCACGGCCGCCCGCTTGACCTCTTTGGCGCCCCGCGCCCTGCTCGGTGTGGATGGCGCCATGACCTTGGAACGCCTGGCGGCAGTCCGCCAAGCCGGCGCCAACTGGGCTGTCAGCGGCACCGACCTGCTGGCCAGCCCCAACCCCGCCGCCTGGCTAACCCAAGCCTCCGCCCTCTAGTCCGGCCCTGCCTCAGCCGTTCGCCGCCAAGCGCGACGCCGCCAAGCGATTCAGTGACACTTTTTGCTCGGCCGCCTCGAAGGCCAACCGGCGGTGCAATTCGGGCGGCACGCGCACCAAGAACTTGCCCGAGTAGCTCCGGTCAGCCAGGGCCTTGGGCACCGGCTCGCCGTCTTCAATCAGCCCGGCAACCACATCATGGGCGAGTTGTTGGATGCCAACAAACGCGTCTGCCTGGTCTGTTGCCAGCCAGGACAGCGACGGGAGTTCTGCGACGGTCCCTATGAAAGCATCATCCTCAGGTGACCACCGGACCAGATACGAGTAGTGGTCTGCCACGTTGCTCATTCTTCCTCCTGATTCAATCTGTCGATGGCGGCCAACACCTGCCGAACCTGATACGGCAACGCCTGCCCTTTTGAGTTTTGGATGTTTACCCTTGGATCTCCGGCCCACGGCATCTTGTACACGCGATGAGAACCGCCCGAGTGGCGAGCCTCCCCGAAGAAGTGGCGGCAGACTCGCTCAAGGTCCGCGAACCGTACGGACTTGGGATGTGCGCGCATCTGCGCCACGATGTCTTCGACCTTCGGCATGTTCCTCCAATATCGTTATTGATACTATCCGGACCGGCATGACGACGCAACCGTGCACACCCCGCCAACCAAGGGAAGCCTTGCCTTAGTTGGATGGAATAGGCTGGAGCTGTGTCCCGCCTCCCCAGTCAAATGCCCGCCGAACCAGTCATGTCAACCGCCAAGATCCTGGCGAGCGAGCAGGTCAGCCCTTCATTTCAACGAGTTACCGTGGGTGGCGCCGGGTTGGGCGGCTACCAGTGGCGCGGATTTGACCAGTGGTTCCGCCTGTTTCTGCCGGCGCCAGGAGCCGATCTGACCTTGCCGACAGTCTCCGGCCGGGCCTGGTTTCGCTCCTATCTGTCCATCCCCAAAGACCGGCGTCCCCACTGCGCCAACTACACGGCGGCGGACTTCCGGCCGGACGGGGCTGCTCCCGAAATGGACATCAATGTGGTGTTGCACTGGGACCACGATGGCAAGCTGGGTGGCCGCGTGGCCGAATGGGCCGTCTCCGCCGAGGTAGGCAGCCCGCTTGGTCTGCTTGATCAGGGAGTCATGTTCAATCCCCCACCACAGACCGGGTCCTTCTTGCTGGTCGCAGAGCAAACCGGACTGCCCGCCGTGCGCGGAATTCTCCGCGACCTTCCGGCCAATGCGCGCGGCACAGCCGTGATTGAACTACCCACCGAACAAGACGTCGCCTGGTTCACCTCCAGCGTCACCATCCCCGCCGAAATGTCGATCCATTGCGTCTACCCGCAGAGCCCAGGTGACACGCCCGGAGCGGCCGCCTTGGCCAAACTCCAGACGCTGCCCGCCCCAGAACCAGATGCCTACGCCTTCATTGTTGGCGAGTCGCATCTAGCCGCCGGTGGCCGCCGCACCTTGCGCCGCCTTGGCCTGGACAAGGACCGCATCTGCTTCAAAGGCTTCTGGCGCCACCACCCCCACAAGCCGTAACCGCTTAGGCCGCCGATGCCGCGCGCAACCAGCCGCACGGCCCCGACAGTTTAGGCGTCATCGACTGACCCCCCACTGCACTTTGGTTGTGTACTGACCGCAGGTTGTGTCTTCAACCCTTACCCTTACGGAATTTGGGGGCGGAGCCTGTACCAGCAGTACCGCGGACACATCATCCATCTCGATCTTACGGACCGGATCAGACGGAAGACTGGCAGTTGCAAGGTCTACTTCGACGGTCCATTCGCCATCCTCATCGAATACGCCAACAAGGCGGAACACACAATGGTCATCGGTCCACCCCGGTGAAACGAACAGGGCCGTGACACCGTCCGGAATATGCGGTGGCTCACCAAGCCCCAGGTCCTGACCACCCCATCCTTCATAGCTGTCCAGCGGATCCACCCAGGCTTCCGCGAGTTCCTCATCGGTCTCCACAACCCAGACTCCCGCCTGGAAATGCAATCGGTTGAAAAGCAGCCCATGAGCGTCGGTGTCAGTCGACCAAGCCACCTGATAGCTCAACGCCGCGCCCTCGTGGTCTTGCGACCCTGCGGGATTCGCACCACAGCCCGCGAGCGCCATAGTTCCGCCCAGCACTACGCCTAGGAACTGGGCAGGAAACTTCAATGGTTCGCGTCTCACAAACTCACGCCCCAAAGGACTTTGTTCTCGAACTGGCCGCAGGTGGCGTCTTCCACGCGGATCTGTACGCTGTCCGGCTGAGGCGAACGCACCAGCAGGACGGCCGAGACTACGTCGAGTTCTGCTGAGCCGGCTGGCTGGGGTGGCAGACCAGCGTCCACCATGGTCACCGCAACGGTCCAGCTTCCTTGATCGTCATAGACGCCGACCATCCGGAACAGACAATGGTCATCGGTCCAACCTGGCGAGACAAACAACGCGGTCACATCATCTGGAACGCGTGGCGGCTCTCCTAACCCTAGGTCCTTTCCACCCCATCCCTCGTAGTTGTCGAGCGGATCGACCCAAACCTCGCCTAGCTGTTGGTCACCTTCGACAATCCAGACGCCCGGCTGAAAGTGCAAACGCTCGTGAATCCAGCCGTCCTCATCCGTGCCGCTTGACCAAGCGACCTCGTAGCCCAACGACTTCCCACGAACGTCCCAGGGCTTGCCGCTGAATACCCCGCAGCCGCCCACCAACACCGCAACCGCCAACACCCACGCGACGCCCCGCAAGCGATGCCCCGTCATCGGGTCTCCCTCCACCTTGCTCAGTAGACCCTAATGTCATCGACCACCGCCACGAAGTCATAGTCCGCATCGCCCATGCTACTCACCCCAATGCGCATAGCCGGTTCCCAGTGTTTCCGCAGCTAGCTGGACTAGATCCCGGTTTCTGGTCGAAGATTTCCGGATGTTTGGACGGTTGGACATATCAACACCGATTTCTACCTAGACGAAGCCCTTTTATGCCAGGTCGCACGGGTTCGCGCCAAACCGATTTGGCCTTATGCTTTCGGTCGTAAACTGCAGAGCGAATACCCGTTTATGCAACATGGCACTCGAAAACTACCACAGATTTGCTCGGTTTTTCGGCTGTAGCAGGACAGGAGGCTCCAACACTGGGGATATTTCGATTGTTAGGGCGGGAGTCTCCATGCGCTGCGACCGCGGCTCTCGGTTCGGTTCGACCAGGAATCGCTATTCGCGGGCTTTGACTGCTTCGGGGAGGTTGGTTCGCATCACAGCGCGGAGCAGGGCCAGGTTGACCAGGAGCACAGCGGCAATCACCATCAGGCCGGCAGCGGCCAAGGCTGGCAGGCCAATTTGGGGCTGGTAGCTGCGGACATCAGTGCTGACGGCGGCCACAAAGACGGACAAGAAGGTCACGCCGGCGGGGAAGCCGGCGGCGAGAGCCAGCAGCAGGGACGGAATGGTGTCCGCGTTGATTACTCCGAACAGACGCTTCGGGCCATATCCGAGGGCTCTGAGGGTGGCATATTCGGTGCGCCGTTCGGCCAGCTTCAGAGTTCCTAGACAGTAGGCCACCACTATGGTCAACAGCATTGCCGCCACGATCATTGCTATCACCGTTGGGGTTACGCCTTTGAGGATTTCCTGGCCACCGGCTGATTGGGCTTCCAA
>JAIRTF010000069.1 GCA_031255075.1 Bifidobacteriaceae bacterium
TATCCCCTGGTGCGGGATTTCAACTGGTCAAAGAAGTCAAAAACAATCTCAGCCAAAGGCAGGCGGTAACGCATCTCTAAACGCTCTGGCGAAAGGTAGTCCATCCCCAGCAACTCCCCCCGCCGCTGCTGGCACAACTCCATCAGAGCACCAGTGAACTCGCTGGGTGTCAGGATGGTCGCTCGCACAACTGGCTCACGCACAGACCGGGTCTTGCCAGCTGGGAACTCGGACGGATTGGTCACCAGGAACTCTGCGCCGTCCTCCATGGTGACCTCATAGACCACGTTCGGGGCGGTAGAAATCAAGTCCAACCCGAACTCGCGTTCTAATCGCTCGCGAATGATTTCCATATGCAACAGACCCAAGAATCCACAGCGGAAACCGAACCCCAAGGCAGCCGATGTTTCAGGCTCGTAGGACAGCGCGGCATCGTTCAACTTGAGCTTGTCCAGGGCGTCCCGCAGGGCCGGGTAATCAGAGCCGTCAATTGGATACAGGCCGGAGAAGACCATTGGCTTCGGATCGCGGTAGCCGGCCAGGGCCTGGGTGGCGGCGTGCCGCTCCCCTGTCACCGTGTCCCCCACCCGCGATTGACGCACGTCCTTGACACCGGTGATGAGGTAACCCACCTCACCAACAGACAACCCAGAAGTTGGGGTCGGCTCGGGAGAGATCACACCAATCTCAAGCAGCTCATGATTGGCTTTGGTGGACATCATGGTGATCCGCTCGCGCGAACTCAGTTGACCGTCAACCACCCGCACATAGGTCACCACTCCCCTGTAGCTGTCATAGACCGAGTCAAAGATCAGCGCCCGCGCCGGGGCTTCAGGGTCCCCCGCCGGGGGCGTCACCTGGTGGACGATGGCGCTCAGCAGTTCATCAACACCGGCTCCAGTCTTCCCCGACACCCGCAAGCAATCATCCGGACTGCCGCCAATCAAATTGGCCAACTCCTCTGCATACCGGTCAACTTGGGCGGCCGGTAGGTCAATCTTGTTCAGCACCGGGATGATGTCCAGGTCGTTTTCCAACGCCAAATAGAGGTTGGCCAACGTCTGCGCCTCAATCCCCTGAGCGGCATCGACCAACAACACCGCGCCCTCGCAGGCGGCCAGCGACCGGGACACCTCATAGGAGAAGTCCACGTGCCCGGGCGTGTCAATCATGTTGAGGGCATACTCTTGCCCGTCCTGAGTCCACGGCAGGCGCACAGCCTGCGACTTTATGGTGATGCCACGTTCGCGTTCGATGTCCATGCGGTCCAGATATTGGTCCCGCATGACCCGGTCATCCACCACGCCGGTGCGCTGCAGCAGCCGGTCTGCCAGCGTTGATTTGCCGTGGTCAATGTGCGCAATGATGCAAAAGTTGCGGATGAATTTTGCAGGCAGGTGCGACACAAGGCGCAATACTACTTGGCGCGGCGCCGCATCTCAGCGCAGGCGGCCCCAGGCCGCGATCCGGGCGGCATCCAACAGCTGCCCATCATCCGAACTTGCCGACCGGGCTGGTCCTAACCGCCGGCCACGCCTACGAAAGGCGTCAACGCGCCGCCATCGAGCCAAGAGCCTCCCCAATCGACTCGGACCCGTCCCATTGGAAGGTCTGGCGGTGATGGCCAGTCAACAGCACAGTTGGCGTACCTTGCAAGCCCCCATTGATGGCCAGGTTCGTGGCGTCTTCCACCATGGAGATGAACTTCGGGTCCGCAAAGGTGTGGGTGACAGCCTTCTCCACCCCGATCGATTCGGCCAGATGGGCAAGATCCGCATCGGACAGCCCCTCGGTGCCCTCCCGCGGCTGATCTCTGCACAGGGCGCTATTGAAGGCGCCGAAGTGCTCCGGGGAGCCAGCGGCGACAGCATAGGCTGCGGCGGCAGCCCGTGTGGAGTACATGGTGCCAAGTGACAACCGGTCCAGTATGGAGATCGGGTGCATCACCAATGAGGTGATCCCGCGGTCAACCAGAGCCTGCAGTTCAGCGCCATTGTCCCGCTCAAAGTGCCGGCAGTAGGGGCACATGTAGTCAACAAACGCGTCAACTCGGGTGGTGGTTTCGGTCTTGGCCGCCGCCCCACTAAGGGCCTTACCTTCCGGCCCAACGGTGATTCCGGGGATCTGGATCATGCGCGTTCGCCTCCTGTGTTGCTGTGTAGCCGCATTGCAAAACCAGCCTAAGCCCGCACTAACGGGCAGCTCCACTGTCTTGTCGCAAGTCCACCATGTGGGCTGATATGCTAGGGCGCTGGCTGCGGGCGGCCGCCCGCGAACCAAAACCTGGAGGACCAAACTAGACGTGGCCAACATCAAGTCCCAAATCAAGCGTATTCGCACCAATGAGAAGCACCGCCTGCGCAACAAGGCGGTCAAGTCTGAGCTCAAGACCTATGTCCGTAAAACTCGCGAAGCCATCGACGCTGGCGATTCGGCCGCTGCTCAAGACGCGCTGCGCGTGGCCTCCCGCAAGCTGGACAAGGCCGTTTCCAAGGGCGTCATCCACAAGAACCAGGCCGCCAACCGCAAGTCCTCGCTGGCCTTGCAGGTCGCCGCACTCTCATAACTCCAGCTCTCCTCACACCGCCCCCATACGCACCAGGCTTCTGGTGGCCGATGCCGCGCGCCCCGTTCCACCTATCTAGGGGCCTGAGTTCACGCCCCGACCCGCCCAAAAGCTCCCGCCCGGACCGCCCGGCCCTTTCTCGACTGCCTGCCTACTGGCCACCGGCGGCCCGGGCCGTCACAATGATGGCCCGCTCCACCGCGTAGTTCCGGCTGGACTTCTGGCTGCCTCCCCCAATGCCTTTGACTTCGGCGTCAGCCTGGGCTGCGGCCAAGATTGCCCGCCCCAGATTGGGGCCATCCCAAGATCGCAGCACCCGGCGGGCTTGATCCACTTGCCAGCTGGCCATGCCCAGTTCCTTGGCTGGGTCCTTGCCGCTCTGGATGGCGCCTCCCACCAGCGCCAGCTGACGCAGCCGGCTGGCCAGGACCGCTATCAGCAACACTGGTTCGGCGCCGGCTCCCAGCGCATAGCGCGCCAACCGTAGGGCTTCACCGGTTTGGCCGGTCACGGCGGCATCGGCCACCTTGTAGGCGGTTGGCTCCAAACGCCCGCCGTAGTAGCGGTCCACCATAGCGGCGGTGATCCGCCCGGTGGTGTCCGCCATGATCTGCGATGCCGCCGAGGCCAGCTCCCGCAAGTCCGAGCCGACCGCTTCAACCAGCGCCCGGACTGCGCCAAGTTCAGCCTGCCGGCCGGCGGCGGCCAACTCGGCATTCAAGAAGGCTTCCTTGTCTCTGTCGTACTTGATGGCCGAGGCGTTGACCTCCTTGGCGCGCGCCTTGCGCAAAGCCTCGATCAGCTTGGGGACACGCTTGCCGCCGGCGTGCCTGAAAACAACCATCGCTTCCGGGTTGGGCGCGGCCACATAGGCCAAAGCTTCGCTCAATAGTGGCTCGGCCATTCGTTCGGCATTGGCTATCACCACCACCGTGAAGGGCGCGAATAGCGAGCCGCTGGCGGCCTCCGCCAATGAGGCACCACCAGAACCGTCAAGCTCCACCGTTTCCACATCGGGGTGTTCCTCCCGTATCAGCCGCCTCAGCCGATCTACCGCCCGGTCAGCCAACAACTCTTCAGGCCCCAAGATCAAGACCAGACGGTCTGGTTCGGCCCGGTTCCACGGGACGGCCCGGCTGGCGGCACGGGTGCTGGTTGCCATAGCAACTAGCTT
>JAIRTF010000083.1 GCA_031255075.1 Bifidobacteriaceae bacterium
CGCCTGGAAAGACGCGCCCCCTTCGCGCGGTTCGGTCGGCATGGGGCCGTCAATCGTGGCCGGTATCCGCTACGTTCGCAACGCCCCCGGCGTGCGCCGCATCGTGGTACGGGCAGGGCTGTTCGTAATACCGGCCAGCGCATTATGGGCCTTGCTGGCGGTCACCGCCCACAGCGTCCTGCGGCAACAATCCGGCGCCTATGGGCTGATGCTCGGGGCACTCGGAGTGGGGGCCGTCATCGGCGCTCTGGCCTTGCCGGCCCTGCGCGGCCACCTGTCCGCCAACACTCTCATCACTCTGGCAACGCTGGTCTACGGCATCGGCATGATCGGGGTGGCGTTGGTGCGCTCTTTACCGGTGGTGCTGGCCGTACTGCTGGTGTCGGGTGTGGGCTGGGTGGTGGTCTTGTCGATCTTGAACACCGCCATGATGCTGACCCTGCCGGCCTGGGTCAGGGCCAGATCCTTGGCCGTCTACTCGATGATCTTCATGGGCGGCCAAGGCGTTGGCGGTGTTGTTTGGGGCGCTGTCGCCTCGGTTGCCGGGCCGTCTGCCACCTTGGTGCTGGCCGCGGCGATCACCGTATTCGGCTTGGCCACAATGACGGTCTGGCCGCTCTACGCCTCCACCGGGGAACTGGACCGCGAAGTGGTGCCACTGGCCGAATCAGTTCCAGATGACGCCATCCCGGCCACCGCCGGCCCGGTGCTGATCCAAATTGAATACGTGGTCACCGAAGGCAACCAACTGGCCTTCCAAACCGCGCTGCGGGCACTGGCCACATCACGGCGCCGCACCGGCGCCACCGCCTGGGAAGCCTGGCGGGACGTGGTGGACAGAACCCTGTTCGTAGAGGAATACACGCTCCACAGCTGGGGTGAACACCTGGCCCAACGCGAAGAACGGATGACCGGCTACGACCGAGAGCTGGAAAGCCGTGCCTGGCGTTTGGCCGAAACCACCCCAACAGTGCGTCACCTGGTCAGGCCACAAGCCATACCAAGCAAAGACCGGGGGATTGCCGTGGCAGATCTAATCAAACAAGGGAGATAGCAATGACATCCACCGAATCGATTCCTCGCACCCCCACTGTTGGAGACTTCTTACCACCGGTTTTGCCCCAACTGCGTGGAGTGGCGGCATTGAGCCGCGAAGCCGTTGGCCGGCTGCGGGCCTGGCTGGCCTTGCGTGGCGTTCTGGGACTGGTCCTTGGCGTCATGATCCTGGTCTGGCCGGGCATCACCGTTGAGGCCTTTGCACTGCTGGTCGGCATATTCTTCTGCATCATCGGGGTGGCGCGGATAGTGTTGGGGGCCGTCGATTCGGCGTTCTCCGCTGGAATCAGAGTCCTCAATGTGATTCTGGGCCTACTGCTGGCCGGAATTGGGGCCGTGTCTATCCGCTATCCGGGCTTTGGCCTGTTGGCCACCGTGTTGCTGATCGGCTTCGCTTGGATCATTGAGGGCGCCGCCGCGCTCAGTCTGATGCCGCCGCCCAAACAGGGCCGGGCCCTGGCCATCACCTTCGGCGTGATCTCGTTGCTGGCCGGTGGGGTGCTGATCATCTGGCCGGTCGAATCGATCTTCCCGTTGGCCATCGTGGCTGGAGTGGCGCTGGTGCTGGGAGGCATCTTGGACATCGCCCAGGCCTTCACCTTGAAGCGCCCAGCCGCTGCCCGGGCAGACTGAGGCGCCATCTCGATCGGCCGCTGACCAGCGGCTGGACGGTTCGCCACCCATCGATGCGCCGGGAGCCAATTGGCTGACTTGGCGCGGCGCGTCGGTGGGTCGGTGCCGTTTGAGGCGGGCCAATCTGGGATAATCGCATCATGGCAATCAGAGACATCCGGGTGATGGGCGACCCGGTTCTGCGTACCCGTTGTGAACCGATCACCAAGGTTGATGACCGGGTGCGGTCGCTGGTCACCGACCTGCTGGACACCGTTGACATGGACGGCCGGGCCGGCTTGGCCGCCAACCAGATCGGCGTGTCACTGAGGGCGTTCTCTTACAACATTGAGGATGCTCAAGGCTATGTGTTGAACCCGCGCCTGGTGGAGTTGTCTGAAGACGCCCAGGATGGCGATGAGGGCTGCCTGTCAATCCCCGGCCTGTGGTTCCCGACCCGGCGGGCCTATTACGCTCGCGTGATTGGTGAAGACCTGGACGGCAATGAGGTCCTGATAGAGGGCACCGGACTGATGGCGCGCTGCTTGCAACACGAAGTGGACCATTTGGATGGCGGGCTGTATTTCGACCGATTGGACCGTGCCACCCGTAAGAAGGCCATGGCCGCAGCCCGTGATCTGTAAACAGCTCTTGAAGCGACTGGCGGCCAGGTGGGCCGATGGGGCACAATAGTTCTAGCGCGCCGCGCGCGGCCGCTGCCGTTTCCGTCGGCTTGAATATCGTTCGAGCAAGGTCGTAGGGGAAGACGAACCTCGCACTACACCGAACGCTAGGAGGCCGATGATGTCTGGTGTGATCACGCGCGGCGTGCTATTCGTGCACTCTACGACGCTTGCGGTCAGCCCGCATGTGGAGTGGACGGCCGCGAATGTACTGGGCCGTCCAGTCTCAATGGACTGGACCGATCAACCGGCCGCGCCCGGAACTCTGCGCGCAGAGCACTCCTGGCAAGGCCCCCAAGGCACTGGCGCACGCCTGGCTTCGGCTCTGCGTGGTTGGGCGCACCTGCGCTATGAGGTGACTGAAGAACCATCTTTCGGTGTTGATGGCGGCCGCTGGTCCCATACCCCGTCACTGGGCATATTCCACGCCGTCATAGACGTGCACGGCAACACCATGGTCCCCGAAGACAGGATCCGTGCCGCCCTGGACTGTGGCGGTGACTTGATCGCCATGAGCCGCTCCCTTGATTTGGCCCTGGGCCAAGCCTGGGACGATGAACTAGAGCCCTTCCGTTACGCCGGCGCTGGTGCCCCCGTCCGCTGGCTCCACCAAGTCGGCTAGCCCCAGCCGATCAGCCGCCCCTGCCCCCGCCAGCTTGTCCAGCTAAGCGGAGGCCAGGGCCAGGGCCACGTTGTGACCGCCGAAGCCGAAGGCGTTGTTGAGGGCGGTAATCGGGCCGGCGGGGAGTGGTTCGCACTGGTCACGGACCACGTGGCAGCCGATCTCAGGATCCAGCTCCTGGATGTTGATGGTGGGCGGAGCCAACCGGTCGCGCACCGCCAGGACCGTGAATATCGTCTCGATGGCTCCGGCGGCGCCCAACAGGTGGCCGGTCATCGACTTGGTGGCACTGACTGGGACGGCGGCGGCCGCCTCGGCTGAACCAAGCGCACTGGTCAGAGCTTCACAGATGGCGCGGGCCTCAATCGGATCTCCGGCTGGAGTGGCGGTGGCGTGAGCGTTGACATGGGCTAGGCGCCCGGCCAATTCGGGGCCGGCCTCGGCTAGGGCGGAGGCCATGGCCCGGAGTTGACCTTGGCCGGATGGGTCCGG
>JAIRTF010000093.1 GCA_031255075.1 Bifidobacteriaceae bacterium
AGAACAACGCCGCCGCATGCAGGCCCTGCGCCGCCGCGTCATGGATCACGACGTGGCCGCCTGGGCGTCCGGTTTCCTGGCCGCGCTGGGCGGGTGGTGAGGCGTTGGCCAGCAGCGCCGCCCGTGGAGACCTAGCAATATGAAGCGCCCGATGCCGCGCGAACGGTGGCAGCCCGCCTTGCGAGAGCTGGTGACGGACAAGCGTCTACTGGTGGCGTTGGATTTTGACGGCACCTTGGCGCCGTTGGTGCCGAACCCAGCCGATTCGCGGATGGTGCCCGCAGCCCGCCAGCCTCTGGAGCGCTTGGCGGCCTTGCCAAGAACAGTGTTGGCGCTGGTCTCGGGCCGGCCGGTGGCGGACTTGGCGCATTTGGCGGAGCCGCCGTCCGGCACTTTGTTGGTTGGCTCGCACGGCGCCGAACATGGTGTGTTCCGAGACGGCGCCCTGCGCATGGAACCGGTTCAGTTGTCCGCCGCCCGCCAAGCCCGGTTGACTGAACTGGCCGCCAGCTTCGAAAAACTGGCAACTCAAGGTGAAGGCGCCTGGGTGGAGTTGAAGCCGGTGGCCGCCGTCTTCCACACCCGGCCGATGGCAGACCGCGCCTTGGCGGAGAACCTGGAGAAGCAGGCCGCTCAGATCGGCAAACAGCTGGGCGGCCATGTGCTGGCCGGCAAAATGGTGGTTGAGGTGGCCGTGGTCCCAGCCGGCAAGGCCGGCGCGCTGGCCCGGTTGAAGGACCGCTGCCGGTGCGACCGAATGGTCTTTGCCGGCGATGATTTCACCGATGAACTAGCTTTGCGAACCATCAAACCGCCGGACTTGGGCATCAAAGTTGGCCGCGGCCCAACCGCCGCCACTCTCCGGCTGCCCAGTCCAGCCGTGGTGGCCACCTTCCTGGACGAGTTGGCCACCGCTCTGGAGCAAGCAGCACTGGCCACCAAGGTGAAACCCTGACAACTGCCATCGCAGGCCATCCGGGGTAGTGGCTGGCTGCGGTTGCGTTGGTGCTCAGCCGTCGCGGCCGGGGATGATCAGCACCAGTTCAGTCGCCACGTAGTTGGTTCCAGTACGTTCCAATCGAATGGCGACACCGCGGGCCGGCGTCGGCTCGGGCGATTTGGAATGGATCACCACGGTTGCCTCGAACACGTCTGGCGCGACCTGGCACAGATAGGTCCTAGCCATACACGGTTCCAAGACCCGCCGGGCCTTCCTGACCCGAGCCCGGCATTGAAGCCGACGCAGCACCTGGGGCGTGACATACGACTCAAACTTGCGGCCGGGCATTCGCCCATAGGTCGCCGCCAAAGCTGTGGCAGCTATGAATCGGGCTTGGGATTCCACCATTGGCCAGCGGCCAATTCTTGCCATCGCTCTGGCCGTCGGTTGGCGCATCTGGTCATCTCCTTCGATTGCGGGGTTGGTGAAAGGCGCACCAGCCGCGGCCTGACCGGAAACGGGGGGCAGTTCCGATGTTCGCCACGGCTGGTGGCCCTTCTGTTTGGGTTCAGCCAGCATGCTGGGTCAGCTGAACCAAAGCAATGGCCAAAGCCGAATCTGTGGACAGCTTTCGCACCCCGCGAGAGCCCTTGACAATTCCTCAGCCGACCAGGTCGAAATCAGCGACGTGTTCTTTTCGCAGGCCAAGCGCCATTGATCGCCCGGCGGGCGGCATCCCGGACGATTGTCTGACCGCAGACCGCTAAGCGTTTTCCACAAAGCCGGTGGGCACCGGTTGCCCACCCACTGAGACTCTTCCCGTCCACCACCGAGGCTCCCCACCCGGTGCGGCCAAGCGAGCCGGCTCGAACCCCGTCGGGCGCAGCTCACAGGGTGCGAGAGACCAAAACCGCAGGTCGGGAGGAGACAACAGGTTGGGGCCGGCGATGACGGCAGAGGCTAGGACGGCTCGGGGGAGAGTTCAGGGGCGGCTGGTGGTGGGGCGGGGTCTGGGCGGATGGCTGATGGGGCTTTGATGGCGGCCAGGGCGGTGGCAGCCATGGCTAGGACGCCGGTGATGGCCAGGACCAGGCGGACCGGCGGGTTGGGCAAATCCATGAACGGGGCTATGACCATCATGCCGACCGGACCGGCCAGCAGGCCGACCATGGTGTTGAGGCCCATGACTCGGCCCAGCAGATCTGGCGGACAGTTTTCCTGGAGCACGGTAACTCCGGTGGTGGTCAGCCACGGTCCCACCAGACCGAAAGCACCCCACAGGATGATGTACACCCAAACGCCAGGAGACAAGGCCTGGGCCAGGGTGAACGCGCCCCACATGAGGGCCCCCACCAGCATCAGCTTCATTCGGTTGCGCAGGCCACCCCAAGCCGCCAAGAAAGCCGCTCCCAGGATGAACGCACCTGAATAGGCGATCTCCACCCCGGCCAGCATCCATTCCTCGCCACCCCACAGTTTGGTCACCACGATGGGCGCCAACATGGCCGCCGGCATGATCAAAGTCCAGACCGCGCCGTCCAACCAAAACGTGCGCCTCAACACTGGGCTGGCGGCCACCGCCCGGCCGCCTTCAGCCATTTCCCGCCAAATGTGGCGCCGCTCGGCCTCCGCACCAGGCGGCTTGGGGATCGGGATGGGCGCCAGGATGGCAATCGCAATAATGGCAGTGATCACATCCAGCAACAGAATCCAGTGGACGTCTTTCCAGGCCACCAGCAGCACCGCTGCCAGGGCCGGCGCCACCAACATGCAGACCGATTGGATGGTGGAGTTGATGGCGTTGACGCGCAACAACTGATT
>JAIRTF010000254.1 GCA_031255075.1 Bifidobacteriaceae bacterium
CCGGCCAAGCGACCGATTTCACCGCCGGCAACCGGGTGATCGATGCCGCCAACCTGGCTTGGGACCCGGCCGTCACCGCCTCGGATTCAGGGGCTTCCGCCGGTGCCCGCGGCCGCGCCTTGGACGCTCCAGCCACGTTGGCTCAGGCCGACCAAGCGACCCGCCGGGGGACCACCATAGCCGGAGCCAATCTGACACTGACAGTTCCAGATGGGTCTGCGTCAGGCCGCTACGGCAGCGAGATCACATTGACCTTGTTTGCCAACGACTGAGTCTGCCGGGCCGCCGCGGCGTCTCCAACTGGGACGTCTCGGCGGTGGCCGTTGACTCACCACAATCCGGCGGCCGGGACACCGCGAGCAGGTCCCGGCCGCCGCCGCACAACCATGAGGAAGACCATGAACCGTGTCCCGGACCACCACCCGACCAAGCCCGAAACCCAACGTTCTCCTAAGCGCCGCCGGGCTCCGGCCCTGGTCGGGGCGGCCCTTATCGGTCTGGTGGTGATGCTGGGAGGGGTAGGCGCGGCATCGGCCGCCACACCAAGGGCATCCGCTGAACCGCAACAGTGCCCGGCCGGCCCCAGTGACAGCGGCGCCGTCGAATGGTCGGTCGCCCCGGCCGATGCCGCCGGACCAGACGGGCGCATATCGCTGCGGCACTCCGTAGCACCGGGAGCCAAGGCCGCGGACGCCATCGCAGTGACCAATCTTTCGGCCACGGCCGCCACTTTCAGTGTGGAGGTCGGCGCCGGCGCCGTTGGCCAGGATGGCTTGTTCGACATCGTGGCTGGTCAAGGCGAGGGCGCGGCCGGCTGGATCGCCGTGGACGGGCTCCAAGACGGAAACGTGCTGGTCAGAAGCTGCGAAACGCGGGTGTTGCCCGTTTCCGTGACCGTGCCAGCAGATGCCGCCCCCGGAGATCACCCGGCCGGCATAGCGGTTGGTGTTTCGAGCGGCGGTGAGGTGGCCTTGACTCACCGGGTCGGCGTGCGCCTGCATCTGCGGGTGCCTGGGCTGATCACCCCGGCGCTTGTCACAACCGTCACCCAAGCCAGGTTCACGCCCTCCGGCGTGCCGTTCGCAGATGGGCGCCTGCATCTTGACTACCGCATAGAGAACACCGGCAACGTCCGCTTGGGTGCGCAATTGGCGGCCGATGCCGCCGGGCTGTTCGGGTGGGCCCGTCACCCAGGGCCAGAAATCCCGCCGATCCGCGAGATTCTGCCCGGTGAAGCGGTGGAGGGCAGCTTGGCGCTTGAGATGCCGGCGTTGTTCAGATTGTCTGGCGGTTTGACTGTCACACCGATCAAGGTGGGCGAAGATGAAACCGTTGCGCCGGAGCCCTATGCGAACCGTTTCACCGTTGCCGCTTTGTCTTGGCCGAACATTGTGGTGGTGTTAGCACTGGTCACGGGCATGGTTGCGGTGATGGTGTGGCGCCATCGGCTGTCCCTAACCGGCCGGAGGGCGCCGGCCAAAGCGGAGACCGAGCGCGTCTAGGTTGGGTTCAGCGTTTACCCGTGCGCTGAGCGCGGAGCCGGCGCCGCTCCTCGGCTATGCGCAGGGTTCGCGGGTTCCTCAGGATGCGCCTATTGAGGCGCCCGTGACCGATCACGGTGCAGGTCAAGGCAGTTATTACCGCCGCTATGCCGACCAAGGCGCCGGTCAAGAGCACAGCCAGCGCAACGTGGCCGATTGGTCCTTCAGTGTTGGTGACTGGAGCCCAGATGAACAGCCAGATGAAAAGGAGGGCCGCTGAACCGCCCAGGGTGACCAGACACTCCACGAACAGGCTGCCAATTGATGCCGGGTCGGTCAGTTCCCGGAACCAGCGCTTGAACCACCCAACCGGCGCCATCGGTTGGGTTCGCCGGACCTCCGGTGGTCTGGCGCTGTCCTTGGCTGGGTCCGGTACCCGCAGTCTCAACGTGAGACGGGGATCACTGTGGCGCAGGACATCTTCAAGCAGGGCTTGGCCGTCACGCCAGATATTCGGATTGATCAGGAGGGACTGCCGGTCCAGGCCGGTCACTTCAACGGCCAGGTCGTTGTAGCTGAGCAGCATGGCTTGCTCATCCCATCGAACAAACTGCTGGTCGTCTTCGCAGACCAGGGCCAGCCCTTCGGGTCCGCACAATGCCGATTGGTGGGCGCGGGTGGCCGCGTCGCCTAGGCCGCGCAGCCGTTGGTAGGTGTTGGCGTCAGCCCAAGATCGGGGCGAGTAGCGCCCCGGCGGGGCGGAGTCCGGATTAAACAACCGGGGCGGGAAGTGTTCGCCTAGCTCTTGCTCAACTGAATGGGCCTCATCGCGATCGAGGGCGACCGGCAGCCCCATTACCAACGACCGGCCAAACTGTCCGGCGGCCAAGCGGATATCGTCTGGTGTGACGGACCGGACCAATGCTTGGCGCGCATCAGGTGGAAGCGGTTCGGCACCGAATGCCAGTTGGATGGCCGCCAATTGGGCCTCCAACAGGTCGGAGCCGGCTTCGACATCAAGATAGCTCCGGGCCTCCAAACTGGCCATTTCGGCAGCGGTGGGCCCGTGAGCGGTCAGGCTGGTCACAATCTGAATGAACTGCCCAGCGGCTGCTGGCCCGTGGTCTGCCGGGCTGTCGCTGCCGATGGCGATCATTGTCTCGGTGGCGGACAGGCGCCGGCCGTCGAACCACGGCGAATAGGCAACGGAATCTCTTCGCCGCAAGACTTCGGTCATCCGCTCGCTGGCAATGGCGCCGAACAGCCCTCCAGCCGGCCCCCACGGGACCAAACCGGAGGCGACCACCTCGGCCTGCCCGTGAAAGAAAACCGGTGAAATCAACCGGTTGGGCGGTGCGGCCGGCAACGCCGGGGGCGGCCCCGCGGGTAGAGCCAAGTCCAGGTCAGCTGGCGGGACGCCATCAAGGCACAGCCAACAGTTGGCGGCTGTGAACCTGGGGCGCAGTTCCGGGAGGGGCGGCGGGTCGCAGTCAGGATTCCAGCGTTCACGCTCAACGCCGTGGAGACCTACTCCGGTCAACCCGAAGCGGGCCAGCAGGCCCAAATCCATGGGGGCGCTGCCGGCCCACCTGCCATACAGCAAGCCGCGGGCCCGCGCCAGCTTGGACTCATCGGGACTCGCCAGGCGGTCGGTGATGGCGCCCAGCGCCTCTGAAACCAATTCGGCCGGGCCACCCACCTTGATCTCAGTTACCCATGGGCCGGTTGTGTATTCGACCTGAAGCTGGGGCCGCCAGGGCTGTCGGAGCGCTGCCAGCACTATCTCTTCGGTGACCCCGAGGCTGGCATAGGTCTCATCAGCGGTTCCGGCGCGGCACACCAGGCAGGCCTGCAGCAGGCCCCCAGTTCGGTCAAACCAGACTGCTTCAAGGCCGGCAACTTGGCCGCGAATCATTGGCCTACCCATGGGTTGGAGACCCCCAAGCCGGCGCCAACGGGTTCATGCCTAGAAGCCTTTCTGGCGCGGGGCAGAACGGTGGAAAGCATGGCGAACTTTGCGGGCAAAGCCCAGCAATGACGCCCCCATGCACAGCCATAGCACCAGCATCGCCACCACGCTCAACGCAATGGTAAAGCCGCCTTTCAGCTTGTTGCCCTCAGCCCACAGGGCAAGTCCTGGAATGCCAAAGCCGGCGGTGAAGGCGGCGGTCACGCCAACAATGATCACACTGGCAGCCAACCAGCGGGCCCAGGTCAGCGGCGAAGCCGCCTCCCCCAGACACCGTGAGAACCAGTTGCTTGGTTTGGCCAGCGGCTCCCGCCGCGACCGCCCAACCACCAACGACGGATCAACGTTGGCGTCAATCGATGCAATTATCAATTCACCCTTGGGCCAGGCGTGTGGTTCCACACTGACCGAGCAGCCGTCACGGCGCATCAAGATCCGTCCTTGACCAGGCTGAGTCATCACTGCAGCCAAATCGCCCCACCGGTGAGTCACTTGATGAGGGCCCTTTCGGGCGGTGATGCCCTCGGGTGAGGTGATTATCCACTTCGGCCAGGACCCGCCCCCCTCACCGAACCGTGGCTTGAGGCGGGTGCCGGCCAGTGCGGCATCGGCCACGGGGCCAGGCAGGCGGGCAGCGGGGAAGTCTGCCTCCTCCGGCAAACCAATCTTGACCGTATCCCGCAAAGCCTGCGCCGCCTGCTGGACTGCTCCCCGTGGCAATTCCGGCAGCTGCTTGACCATGGCTGCTTGGGAGGCCTCCAAGTGTCCAATCAGGAAACTGGTGGCAACGGCGCGGGTCTGGGCAGCCGGATCCATGGCCTCCAGGTTCTGCTGCATGGCCTCGAGTTGATCGGCAACTTCTTCGGCGGTGGCGCCGTCTTGGGCCAGGGTGTCCAGTTCCCTGACAATCACCTCGGCAACGGCGCCGGCCTGGCTGGGGTGGCATTCCGCGGCTACTCCCACGAGTTCCAAATCTGAAGACAAGGGCTCATGGGTCAAGCTGATCTCAGGCGGCGCCAGGCCGGCAGAGATCTCAAAGTGGTCATTCAGGAATCGGTTCACTCGCTGGGCAAGGACATTAATCATGGTGCCGATGCCGGGCCGCGCGGGCGCCAGGCCGGTGACGGCCACTCCCTGAAAGTCGTGGTGGTAATCGCCAGGGATGGACATCGACAGATCGGCGGCCGGCGCCCGGCCCTCGGGGAAGCTGAAATCAAGTCCCTCCGGCGGGCGTGAATCGAAACACAACACCGCGGACCCGGCCCGGAAGCGTTCGGCGGCGAACTGTTCCAGGGCGGCTGGGGTGGCGTCATCCAAGCCAACTTCGTGAATCAGGCCCAAGCCTGGCCCAGTCAGGCCGAATCGTTTGTTGATGGCCGTTTGGATCATCAGCTGCAGGTGAGATGGCTGGGAGTGTTCCGAGTTTTCCTCCGCCTCGACAATTAACTGTTCATCGAACATGTCGGATTCGCTGATCTGGGTAAACCGGCTGGCCAGTCGGTTTAGGCCCCAGACCACCTGTTCTGGCGTACCCTCAACTGCGAAAACCGTGACGTCGCCGGACACAGCGCCGTTGAAATTCACATCTCCCTTCTCCGTGCCGCGCAGCACGATGTGTTCCAGTAGGTGTGTCCATCCGCGGGTGGCCACTGTCTCATTGGCTAACCCCACCGAAAAGAACAGCAGTGCAGTCATTCGGGGCAGGTCCTGATCTGCCCAGAAGGCATCAAGGCCGCAGACTTTGCCTTGGCGGATTGGGGGCGCGGGAGGAGGCGGACTGGGCTGCGGTGCCGGATCAGTCATGTTTTGGCCTATCAACTCGATCGGGGCGATTCGGGGCGTTATTCACCCTACCGCCGTGGACTGCGCCGTAAAGGGCCAAAGTGACGTTCGTGGCCTGGCCGGGCGGCGCGGCATCGGCCACCGGGAGCGAGCGGGCTGGTGGCGAGGCAGGCGCGGCGGAACCAAAGACGCAGGCTGGCTAGTTGTCAGTAGCTGGCCTTAGGCTCATAGGGTGACTCAAGCGCTGTACCGCCGTTACCGCCCCGAGACTTTCAGCGAAGTGATTGGGCAGGAACATGTGACCGAGCCGCTGACCCAGGCGTTGAAGACCGGCCGGGTCTCCCATGCTTATCTGTTCTCAGGACCGCGGGGCTGCGGGAAGACCACCTGCGCGCGCATCTTGGCCCGCTGCCTGAACTGTGCCAAGGGCCCCACGGCAGAGCCTTGTGGCGAGTGCCCCAGCTGCCAGGAATTGGGCCGGGGCGGCAATGGTTCGTTGGACGTGGTGGAGATTGACGCGGCTTCCCATGGCGGCGTTGATGACACCCGTGACCTGCGTGAAAAGGCGGTTTTCGCGCCCGCGCGGGACCGGTTCAAGGTGTTCATCTTGGATGAGGCCCACATGGTTTCCCGTGAGGGCTTCAACGCTTTGCTCAAAATTGTTGAGGAGCCACCGCCGCATGTGAAATTCATTTTTGCCACCACCGAGCCGAACAAGGTGCTGGCCACCATCAGGTCCCGCTCGCATCACTATCCGTTCCGGTTGGTGCCGCCGGGGATGATGGCCAAATATATGGATCAGCTGGCCCAGTCTGAGGGTGTCAAGGTAGATCAAGGAGTGTTGCCGTTGGTGGTCCGGGCCGGGGGCGGATCGGTGCGGGACACAGAGTCTGTGTTGGACCAGTTGATGGCCGGCTCTGACGGTTCACATGTCACCTATGACCACACCACGCGGCTGCTGGGTTTCGCGCCCGAAGCGTTGATCAGCCAGATGGTAGAGGCATTAAGGGTGGGCGATGGCGCGGCCATGTTCGGTGCCGTAGAAGCGGTGGTTGAATCCGGTCTGGAACCCCACCGCTTTGCGGAGGATCTACTGGAACGCTTGCGGGATCTGATTGTGTTGGCGGCCGCCGGCCCTTCCGCCATGGGCGCGGTCCGGGACTTGCCGGCCGAACAGGTGGCGGCGCTGGGTAGGCAGGCGGTCGAGTTCGGTTTTGACCGCCT
>JAIRTF010000122.1 GCA_031255075.1 Bifidobacteriaceae bacterium
GCCATCACCCGGGCCATGGCCGATCAGGCCCGGACCATCCGCATCCCAGTGCACATGGTGGAAGTGATCAACAAACTGGCCCGCGTCCAACGCCAACTGTTGCAGGACCTGGGCCGTGAACCAACTCCAGAAGAGCTTGGCCACGAACTCGACATGACCCCTGAAAAGGTCGCTGAAGTGCAGAAATACGGCCGCGAGCCGATCTCCTTGCACACCCCTCTGGGTGAAGACGGGGACAGCGAATTCGGTGACCTGATTGAGGACTCCGAAGCTGTTGTGCCGTCTGACGCGGTCAGCTTCACACTGCTCCAAGAACAGCTTCACGCCGTCCTGGACACCTTGTCCGAGCGGGAAGCTGGGGTGGTTTCGATGCGCTTCGGTTTGACGGACGGCCAACCTAAGACCCTTGATGAGATTGGCCGGGTCTACGGGGTGACCCGTGAACGGATCCGGCAGATCGAATCGAAGACAATGGCCAAATTGCGCCACCCGTCCCGCTCGCAGGTGCTGCGCGACTACCTTGACTAGCAGTCCGTCAGGTTCTGGCGCGGATCGCCGGCTGGGCTGCAAGCCGCCCAGGTCAGAGCCGGTTTTGGGCGCGCCGTCAAGGTGCCAGGGCCGCAGGCGCGGTGGACTCTAGGCTGTTTGAGTGTCTACAGCTCCGGCTTCCCAATACTCCGCCCACCACCTCCAAGTCCTAGAGGGGCTGGAAGCGGTCCGCAAACGGCCCGGCATGTACATCGGCTCGACCGACGCCCGCGGTTTGATGCACTGCGCCTGGGAGATCATTGACAACGCTGTCGATGAAGCGTTGGCCGGGTTCTGCACCGCCATCACCGTGATAGTCCACCCAGACGGGTCAATTGAGGTCCAAGACAACGGCCGCGGCATCCCGGTAGACACCGAACCGAAAACCGGTCTACCAGGCGTTGAAGTGGTCTTCACCAAACTGCACGCTGGCGGCAAATTCGGCGGATCCGGCTCCTCCTATGGCGCGGCCGGCGGCCTGCACGGCGTGGGCGCCTCAGTGGTCAATGCCCTATCCGCCCGGCTGGACGCGGAGATCACCCGCAACGGCAAACGCTATGCCATGCGCTTCCACCGAGGCGAGCCGGGGATCTTCCGGGACCCGGCGGCCGGACCCAGCCCAGATGCGCAATTCGTCCCTTTCGTCGAGGCCTCCGAATTGGAAATCACCGGCCGGGCGGCCAAAGCCGCCACTGGCACGCGGGTGCGTTTCTGGCCTGATCCGCAAATCTTCCCCGACCCGAAGGGCATCAGCTTTGAAGCCCTGCTGAACCGCGCCCGGCAAACATCCTTCCTGGTACCAGGCCTGACCCTGACCGTTCGCGACGAACGCGGCCTGGGCGGAGTGGAAGAAGTCTTTGTCCACTCCGGCGGTTCCAAAGACTATGTCGACTTCCTGGCCCCAGACCCTGCCATCCAACGGATCTGGGAAATCCGCGGCGAAGACACCTTCACCGAAACAGTTCAAGCCCTGGACAAAGACGGCCACCTGCGGCCCACCGAAGTGGAACGGACCTTGTCGGTTGATGTGGCCCTGCGCTGGGGAACCGGCTATGACACGGTGGTCAAGAGCTTTGTGAACATTATTGCCACCCCCAAAGGTGGCACCCATTTGCAAGGCTTCGAACAGGGCCTGCTGAAAGGCGTGCGCGGGCAGATCGAAGCCAACGCCCGGCGGTTGAAAGTGGTATCCAAGGGCTCCGTTGAGAAAGTTGAGAAAGAAGACGTCCTGGCCGGTCTGACCGCTGTGCTGGCCGTCCGGCTGGAAGAACCCCAATTTGAGGGCCAAACCAAGGAGGTCTTGGGGACTGCGGCCGTGCGCGGCATCGTCAGCCGGATCGTCGCCAAGGGCATCACCAAACGGCTGTCCGGGTCCAAGAAAGATGAAAAGGCCGAAAGCTACCTGATTCTGGACAAGATTGTGGGGGAGATGCGGGCCCGGGTGGCGGCCCGGACCCACAAAGAGATCTCCCGGCGGAAGAACGCCCTGGAGACTTCCTCGTTGCCAGCCAAACTGGCCGATTGCCGCACCACGGACACCGAACGTTCAGAGCTGTTCATCGTGGAGGGAGATTCGGCCCTGGGCACCGCCAAACTGGCCCGGCAATCAGACTTCCAAGCGCTGTTCCCCATCCGCGGAAAAATCCTCAACACTCAGCGGGCCTCAATCTCCGACATGCTGAAGAACGCCGAATGCGCGGCCATCATCCAAGTGATTGGGGCCGGCTCCGGGCGGACCTTTGAACTGGACCAAGCCAGATACGGCAAAGTCATCCTGATGACCGATGCGGACGTGGACGGCGCCCACATCCGCACCCTGCTGTTGACCCTGTTCTATCGCTACATGCGGCCATTGGTCGAAGCCGGGCGGGTCTACGCGGCGGTGCCACCACTCCACCGAGTTGTGGTCAGCGGCGGCCGGGGCCGCGGCGGACGCGAATCGATCTACACCTATTCGGAACGCGAACTGAACCAACTGCTGGCTCGGTTGGACCGGCAGGGACGGCACTATGCCCAGCCCATCCAGCGGTACAAAGGCCTCGGAGAGATGGACGCCGACCAGTTGGCCACCACCACCATGAACCCGGAAGGCCGCAGCCTCAGACGGGTCACCATGGCTGACGCAACCGCCGCCGGCCGCATGTTTGACCTGTTGATGGGCGCAGACGTGGCGCCGCGCCGCGAGTTCTTGATCAACAACGCTGATCGTTTGGACCAGGACCTGATCGACGCCTAATGCGCCCGCTGCGCCACTGCCACACGGCTCATCCAGATCAGCAGGTTGTGGGACGAATCGGTCTGAACCGGCTTTCCGGTCACATCAGCGGCTTCGGGTCGGTAAGGTAAGGGACGTGGAAGCGCCTCTCCCTCACCCGTCGGGGATTCCGATTGCCCAACGGGTCAGAGCGCCCATTGAGCTGTCCATCCCCTCTCCGCGCCACCAGTTGCTGTGGCGGGCCCTCAGAGATGAAGACGACGCCCAACTGGTCTCCTTGATCAGCTCCCAAGATGACGTTCAAGAATCCGCCGTCAACATGTTGACGCCGTTGCTGATCGGATTGCATCAAGTGGTGGCCGGTCAACCAGGGGCTTCGCTGGGCGGGTTTGACCGGGCCGGCGTAATGCGGGCCGCCGGCATTTTGCATCTGTGGCCCAAGTCCAACACTGTGGTGTTGCACGGTGTGGTTGATCCTGCCTGGTCCGGCCGCGGAATTGGTGGTTCGTTGATGGCCTGGCAAGAAGGCAAGGGCCGTCAGATTCTGGCCTCTTTGCCCGGTTCCGGGCGGGCACGGATGCTTTCCTACACCGGCGAATCAGCCGCCAACCGGCGGCGTCTGCTGATGGCCGCCGGCTTTTCACCAGCCCGTTCGCTGTACAAGACCCGCCGCGATTTGGGAGCGCCAATTGAACACCACGAACTGCCAGACGGCTTGGAGTGGCGCTCTTTGACGGACGTTGACACCGAAGCGCTGCGACTAACCCACAACGCCGCCACCCGCGAAGCTTGGGCGCCAGGCCCGGTCTACCGCGAATTGTGGGACCGGCGTTGGAGCGAATACCTGCCGGAACTGTCCGCCGTGGCGTTTGATCCAGGGGAAGAACGGATTGCCGGCTACGCCTTGGCTTTGATGGAGGCGCCCACTTCAACTATGGCGCCCCGGTCCGAGGTCTATATTCACCGCTTGGCTGTCTCCCTGGGCTACCGCGGCCGCGGCCTGGGGCGCGCCTTGACCAGCCGTGTGCTGGAGCAATCGGCCGCCGGTGGCCGCCGGTTCAGTGCCATCACCATTGACCCAGCCATGAACCACTCCGGTTGGCCAATGTTTGAACAGTTCGGCTTCGCGCCGGCCAGCCGCACCATTGTCTACGGCTTAGACCTGTAGCAGCCGGCGCTGGTTCGCCGCAAGAACCCCAGCAGGGCAGGGCCTGGATCAGGCCAGGCCGCGCCGCCGCCGGGAGTCTTGCTCTTGGTTCTTGAAGATGCCGAAGCGTGGCAGGAACTTGTCCCAATCGATGGTGTGGGCATCTAGCTCCGGGCCGTCAATGCAGGCGTGTTTGCGGATCTCTTTGCCGTCTTCCTCAACTGGCACCATGCAGGCGCCGCACATGCCGGTGGCGTCAACCATGATCGAGTTCAAGGACACCACCGTTGGCGTGCCGTACTTCTTGGTCAGATCAGACACGGCCCGCATCATCAGCGGTGGGCCGATGGCGACCACCTCAGCTATTGGCGCGCCGGCCTCCAGCATGGCTTCCAGGGGAGTGGTGACAAACCCTTTGACTCCGTAGGAGCCGTCATTGGTGGCGTAGATCACCTCAAGCTGGTCGCCGAACTCCTCTTGAAGTTCAGCTACCCGCTCGCCGGGACCATCCCAGAACTTCAGATCAGCAGTCCGGAAACCCAAGATCAGAG
>JAIRTF010000150.1 GCA_031255075.1 Bifidobacteriaceae bacterium
GGGTCAATCCGGAGTTGACCGGCGCCGAATTGTTCAGCTGTGGCGGACAAGTAGACCATGGGCGCTGAAAGGCGCCGGGCCTGCCAGGAGGCGAAGGCGGCACCGGCGGCCATGGCCACCAGACATTCCAAGATGACCAGGCCAATAGCGGGCAGGGCCTTGAGCTGGAGGGCCCACCACGAGACTTGGAACCTGACCTCGGCGGCGGTGGCTCGGGTTGGGGTGATCTCCACTTTGTAACCGGAGATCGGTTCGCCGGCGGTCATGACTTCGCCGTTGCGCAGTTTGACGTCGATGTGGACCGGCAGTTGGGCTGGGGCTTTGGACAAGGATGCGTCCACCATGTCTTGGCCTATTGGCAGCCGGCCCGCCTCATGTGAGGATAACGATGCCGCCAACGTCTCCGCCCGGCTTTGGACCTCACTCTTGGCGCGCGACTTGGCGACCTCGCCAGCGAACACCGTCAGCGGTACTCCCAGCAGTACAACGGCCACCGCCACCGCCATGGTGGTGGCCAGCATCAGGCGGCGGCGCACCTAATGAGGGTTAGTTTCAAAACGGAAGCCCATGCCCCGCACTGTTGAGATGTAACGCGGCGCCGCGGCATCGTCCCCGAGCTTGCGGCGCAGCCACGAAACGTGCATGTCGAGGGTCTTGGTGGAGCCTGACGGGTCAGACCCCCAGACTTCGCGCATCAGCGCTTCGCGGCTGACAACCGATCCGGCATCCCGGACCAAGGCTTTGAGCAGGTCGAACTCTTTGGCGGTCAGGTGCAGTTCCTCATCGCGGTGGAAGCTGCGGTGAGCGGCCACATCCAGGCGGACATCTTGGGCCCGCAGCTCATCCCCCATCGAGGCGTCCCCGCCGGAGCGGCGCAGCAACGCCCGAACTCTGGCCAACAGTTCCGCCAGACGGAACGGCTTGGTGACGTAGTCATCCGCGCCCGCGTCCAAGCCCACCACCAGGTCCACTTCATCTGCCCGGGCGGTCAGGATCAGGATCGGCTGGGTTTGGCCGCGGGCTCGCATCGACCGGGCTACGTCCAGCCCATCGATGTCCGGCAGACCCAGATCTAGGATCACCAGGTCTACCGTTTGCGGGGCGTTCAGCAAATCCTGACCGTTCCCAAACACGGTCACGTCATAGCCTTCGCGGGTAAGTGCGCGGGCCAGGGGGTCCGCAATCGCCGAATCGTCTTCTGCCAGTTGAATGCGCGCCATGACCGGAATTCTAGGGCAAACAAGCTCTAGATGTGGGCGGAATTGACTAAATCTTGACTAGAAAGTGAGAAATCTAGCGGTGACCGCCCCAAAGGTCCCACCTTTTGACGCACCTTCCGGCGTGTCGGCCACCCTGGATGCCGCAGCTAGGCGAGCCCGGAGACCCCGCCTTGAACGCGGCACGGGCTGAGCGTCGCACCAACCAAGACGTGCAGCGGGCGGCGATCTCTGCTCAAGGAGTTGACAGAGCGAACCGGGCTTGAGCCCTGGCCCGGTGGACGCGGGAACGGACGGTACCCAACCGCAACCCCAGTCTGTCCGCGATTTCCTGATAGGAGCAGCCCTCCACGTCCCGCATCATCAAAATGACCTTCGAATCCTCGCTCAGGTGAGACAGCGCCTCGTGAAGCTGTTCGCGGTCCGTCAACCGGTCCGCCATCGAATCCGGCTGCGGTTGAGGGTCAGTCAGATCACCGGCCTCCTCACCGAGTTCTTCCACCCGGATCAGCGCCTGGCGGCGTTTCGAATCGAGAAACAAGTTCGTGGTGATGCGGTGCAGCCACCCTTCAAAACTGCCGGAGGGTTGGAACGAATCAAGGGCTCTGAAGACCCGCACAAAGGTGTCCTGGGTGAGGTCTTCGGCATCGGCATGGTTGCCAGTCAAGCGATAGGCCAAACGGTAGACGGAGTGGTAGTGGCTCTCCGCGATCTGAGCCCAACTGCGACCTGACGGATCCACCGGGCTTTGGGTAGCCGAAGATGGCGCGGGCACGGCCGCGGGGTTGGCCGGCCTTTGTGAAGCCGTTGAGGTCGTCATCCGAGCCTCCCAGGAGCGGGTGGGGTTGGTCGGTAGCTGTTCACTTGTGGCTGCGGGGAGGGTGGATCGGGCCTGGTTCGGCCAGTTAGGCCGTTAGGCAACGCCGCCGCCCTGCAGTTCCAGGCTAGCGTCCCGGCCTGGCAGTTTTGACCGAAATGGCCCCTTAGTGATCAAAATCACATTTACCGAAAGGCTCTGGTGAGGCCGCCTGCCCTAGTGGTAGCCAGTCGCGATTTGGTTGCGGTGGCCCATCTGGCGTGGTCAGCGGCGCCGGTTGGCGGTTCGTCCGCTAGCATCAAACCATGGCAAACGGCGTGGACTATGTGGCTAACTGGGTCTTCGCTGAGGATTTCATCCCCGAATCTGAGGCTTTGACTCACGCTCGGTCCAGAGCCCAAGAATTGGGTGTTGCCACTCCCAGCCCTGGCGCCGGGGCGTTGCTGTCAGTCATAGCCGGGGCGCTCAAGGCGACCAGCGCCGTGGAGATCGGCACCAGCGCCGGTGTCGGCATAATCCATTTGCTCACCGCCATGCCGGCGGGGGCGATTGTCACCTCGATCGACGTGGAAGCCGAACACCAACACGCCGCCCGTGAGGCGCTGATGGACGCCGCCATCCCGTTGACCCAGGTTCGGTTGATCAACTCCCGCCCGGCTGAGGTGCTACCCCGCCTGGCCGATGCCGCCTACGACTTGGTCCTGTTAGGCGGCAACCGTTTGGATTGGGCCGACCGCCTGGGTGAGGCCTTGCGAGTGCTGCGGCCCGGCGGTGTGCTGGCCATAGACGGCGCCCTCAATTCCGGGCGGGTGCCGGACCCGGCCCGGCGCGACCCGCTGACCGTAACGGTCCGCGAAGTGGGCAAGGCGCTGCGCGAACGCGAAGACCTGACGGTGGCGTTGACCGCCGCCGGTGATGGCCTGCTACTGGCCGTCAAACACAAGCCGTGATCTGGTAGATACGGGCGCCGCCGCCCTGATCCACCAGTTCCAAACCAGGCCCGACCTGTTCGGTCAGGCGGAGCGAGTCGAATTGGTCCATGCCCCGGTAGATGACCGGGTCGGCATAGAAATAGCCAACGTTCAGTTTGTTCAGCGTTTGGCAAACCTGGTTGTTGGTTTCCAACTCTTGGAAATGATCCAAGATGTATTTCCGGTCCTTGCCCCAAGCGCCGGCCACATGGGTGAAGACCACCGGCTGGCCGGAAATGGAGTAGATCAACACCGAACCGTTGGCTGGGTTGCCCAGCACCAGTTTGCCGGGCTCCAATTCGCCCGGTAGCCGCTTGATCAGATCCAGTTCGGCCTGGTTGACATAACGGGGCCGTTGCGAATCTGACACCAGCGCATAGTCCCCCTCGGCAAACCGAATCGGCTTGATGATGGCCACCACCAAAGCGGCTACAGCCGCCACCGCCAAGGTTGCCCCGGCCAAGGCGCGGGCTCGGGAAGGGCGGGGGGCGGTACGGGCCACGGGGCGAGGTGCGCCCTGGGCCAAGCGGCGGGCGGGTTCGCCTGGCCCGGCCGGTTCTGGGATGCCGGATGGCTGGCCGGTCTGAGCCGCCCGCCGGGCGCGCAGCAAATCCCACATCCAGCCGTAGCCGGCCACCGCCAGCGGAATGGTCGCAATGCCCAACACCACACCCAGCCGCGACCGGTCGTGGTACCACAGCCCTGTCACCCCAGCCAGCCAAGTCCACCGGGTGGCGGCGGCCACGTACAGCCCGAAGGCACCGGCCCAGGACGCCACCAGCCAACGCCGCTGCTTGGTCCGGAGTATCCGCACCATTCCCAAAATCACACCCAAGCCGGGGGCTATGCCGGCTATCAACAGGAAGGATGTGGCATCAGCCAGACCGGTGGCAATGGCTCCGATCAGTCCCAGCGAAGCCTCGCCCCGCTCATAGGCGACTACCGATTGAACAGCGGCCGAACCGAGCAAAGCCCAAGCCGCGGCGGCCGCCGCACCGACCGCTACCACCCACAGCCCTACCGCTAGGGCGCGCCAAACCAATGTCCCGAAACGCCACAGCCGGACTGTCAGCACCTTCATGATGTGGCCGGCCAAGGGCCAAGCCAAAACCACATAGGAGAACAACGCGTTGGGATGGGCAAAGCAAGCGCCGACCAGCCCAACCGCGCCCACCGTCAGCCGCCCGGCCCAGGCGGTCGATTCGCGGGTGACTATCCGCGCCAATTGCACGGTCCAGCCGATCAGTGCCGGAAGCACTGCGAAAGCCAAAGAGTTCGGCAGCAGATAGGTCATCGAAGCAGGGGCGGATTGGACGGCTGCCCCGGCGATGGCCGCCAACACGGCGTAACTAGGACGGGCCGGGAAGATGGCCCGCGCCAGATAGATCAGGCCAACAATCCAGATCAAGTTGGCGCCCACCACCCAAACCGCATTGACCGCCGGCCAGACACCCACCCAACTTGGCTCCAGCGCCGCGATGGCGTGAAAGCCGGACGGATAGTAGGCGGTGGCGGCATCTGGTGCGTTGAGGGTGCCGGCCTGCAACGGCGAAGCCTGACCGGTTTCGATGATGAAGCGGACCAGATTGCCGTGGAACGGCGTATCCCAGCGCTGGGAGAAACCGTCCGGCCGGCCCAGGCTGACCAGCGAACTGATCAGGCCGAAGGCCCCGGCGCCTAGGCCGGCGCTGATCACACCCAACCATTGCCGGTTGGACCAGCGGGGCAGTGCCCGGACGTCGATTGATGCCGACACCCCATCTTGGCTGGCTTCCACTCCCCCAGCTGGCCGACTGGCGCCATCCCGGTTTGATTGACCGGCTGGCGGCAGGCTTCCAGGTGGCGGGTTGCCCCAGCGCCGTTTGGTCTTCGGCGCGTCCAGTTTGAACAGCGCCCCCACTACCCAGGCGATCACCGTGGCCACCAAGACCGCGCCGATGGCGCTGACCCAGTTCCAGCGCAGCCCCAGCCAGGGTGCCACCACCGTGCCGCAGCCGATAGCGGCCAGTGTCAACGCCGGAGCCAAGGCCACCAGCGCCAGCCGACGCAAACCGACCGCGTAGCCAATCAGTCCGCCAGGGAGCCACAACCAGGCCGCGGCCAGCACCAATGCCCCCGCAAACGCGAAGCTCAAGGCGCTCAGCCGCCCTCGAGCGGGTCGGTTTCGCCTCCGCTCAGCGGTTCGCCGCCCAGGTCTCGTGGCGGCGGCGCCTCATCCAGGGCCAGTTGGCGGGACAGGGCCGTGATCTGCTTGGCGGTCCGCTGGTCACGCCGGTGACGGGTCACCACATAGGAGATGAACACCACAATCAAGGCGTACAGCAGCAGGTCGGTGCCACGGCCAACGTTGACCAACTGGGCCAGTTCGGTCAGTTGATCCGGCATCAAAATGGACCACACAGCGGCCGCCGCGAAGACCAACAACCCCAACCGGCGCAAGGCTTGACGGCGGGCACCTTGGCCGCGCAGCATGGCGAAGGCGGCCACCACCACCAGCGCAATCAGCACAATCTGAATAACCACGGGCCTCACCTCAGCATCAAATCAACTAGAATGTTGACCGAATTCAGCATTGACTGGCCCTTTGACCGGGAATACTCCGAATAGCGGATTTCGACACCTTCTTCGGTGAAGCTGAGCTGTTCGGCTTTGATTCTTTCCAGGATTTCGGTGGCGTGCGCCATGCCCGGCTGGGTGAGCTTCATGGCCTCAACGGCACGGCGGTTCAGAGCCCGCAATCCGTTATGCGTATCCGTCAATGGGAGCTTGACACTGAAAGCCGTATAGGCCACCGCGGTCTTCAGCAGCCACCGTTTGGCGAAGCCCATTTTGGTGGCGCCATCAGCCGGAGCGCCTTGACCACCGGCCACGGCTGGGTCCGTCAAGGTTCCGTCCGGCTCCGGCCCAAGGCCGGCGGTGGCCTCGATGAACCGCGAACCCAAAACCATGTCAAAGCCTTCGGTCAAACGGCGGGCCAGGCGCACGGCATCGGACACCAAGTGCTGGCCGTCAGCGTCAAAGGTGACCACCCGGGACATCAGCGGGTCACTCAGGGTGTAGTCGAAGCCGGTCTGCAGGGCGGCGCCCTGACCCAAGTTGAACAGGTGGTTCACCACCCGAACCCCGGCCGGGGTGAAACTTTGGGCAATCTGGCCCGATTGGTCGGTCGAAGCGTCATTGACCACACAGACATGCGGAAACACGGCGGTAGCAGCCGCCAGTGTTTCGCCCAGGACTCGCGCTTCGTTGTAGGCCGGAATCACCAGCCACAAATCGTCGAATTCGGCGCGATCCATGGATTCAGGCTAGCCGTTCGGCCAGGCGGATTAGGCTCCGCACGCCGAATCCGGTGGCTTCGGGGCTGGCTGCGCCCGAGCCGGCCGCTTTGCGGGCCGCACCTGCAATATCCAGATGGGCCCAACGTGTCCCGCCGGCAAAGCGTTGCAAGAACAGCGCCGCGGTGATGGCGCCGCCACCCACTCCGGGGCGGGCCACCGTGTTGACATCGGCCGCATCGGATTCCAAGCCGGCACCGTATTCGGCTACCAGAGGCAGGCGCCACCAGTCTTCGCCGGCGGCTTGGCCGGCCTCTTCCAGGCGGGCGGCCAAGCCGTCATCCTCGGTGAACACGCCGGCCGTCTTGGTGCCCAATGCCACCCGGACGGCGCCGGTCAGGGTGGCAATGTCGAGCAGGTAGTCGGCGCGCAGGTTGGCCGCGGCGTAGGCCAGAGCGTCAGCCATCAGCAGGCGGCCTTCGGCGTCAGTATCCCCCACCTCTACTTTGATTCCGCCGTAGATGGTGATGACATCGCTGGGGCGGAAAGCAGCTGCACCAAGCGAGTTTTGGGCCAACGGCAAGACGGCGCTGACCTTGAGCCGCAACCCCAGATCAGCCGCGCCCAGGACAGCAGCCAAGGCCGCGGCGGCGCCGGCCATGTCAGTGCGCATGCCGATCATCCCGGCGTTCGGTTTCAAGTCCAGCCCGCCGGTGTCAAAGGTGCAGCCCTTACCAACTATCACCAGATGCGGTGCGGCCTTGATGTCCGGCGGATCGTAACTGGCAATAACCAACCGGGGGGAACGTTCCGGATCTGCCGCTGGGCCGCGCCAGGCACCGGATCCGACGGCCAAGATGGCTTCCAATCCGGCTTGTTTCAGTTCCTCTGGTCCCATGGCCTGGATTTGGACCGCCGCTCGGTTGGCGGCCGCAACTGCGGCCGCGGCCGCGAAGGTGGCTGGGGTCTTGCCATCAGATGGCCAGTTGGCCAGGTCTTTGGCCAGGGCTTCAACGGTTCCGACGGCTTGTCCGCGGTCCACGGCAGTCCGTTCATGGCTGCCAAGCAGGGTCAGCTCCCAGCTGCGGCGCGGCTTGGCGGCGGCTTCCAAGCCCACTTTGTGGCGGTGGTAGGAGCCTGAAAGGTAGCCCTCTATCAGGGCTTCGGTGCGTTCTGGGGCTCTGGCCGCCAAAGTGGCGGTGATCCGGCCGGCTGGTGGCCGGGAATTCCGCGCCGCCGGTTTGCCGGTCTTGGCGGCGGGCTGGGCTGGTTGGCGGCAGGCCTGGGCGATCCGTGCCAATTCGGCGCCGGCCTGGCGGTATTCGCTGGGCGTGGCGTTGCCCACACCAACCAGGGCAATGGCCGGCGCCAGCCCCTCCCAGCGAGGCGTTTCATGCAGCACCGGGAGATCTATGACCACCGATTGGCCGGCGGCGCCGGTGAAGCCGCGCCGTTCGGCAGTGGCGGCCAAGTCAATGCCATAGCGGACGCTGGCTGCGGCCGCTCCGCGGCCTGGTTCCAGACCATCGGGCCCGGTACCAACCCCAACAGCCAGCAGGTCACATTGGGCGGCCTTGACTTGAGCTGATTTGGCAACTGTGCCCCTGACCACCCGAATCGGTGGCAGTTGTGGCTGGACGGGCAGGGCGTTGGCCCAGTTTGACGCGGCGGAGGTCTTACGCGCCTTGGAGCCGCTTAGGCGGGCGGCTCCGGACAGATCTCTTGGTCCAGTGGACGCCTTACGTGGGGCCACCTAAGGTCTGGCCTCAACCGATGGCCGTGGCCAAAGCGTCACGCAAGCTGGTGGCCTCATCCGGGGTCAGCTCCACAACCAGGCGACCGCCGCCCTCAAGGGGAACGCGGATAACAATCCCGCGGCCTTCTTTGACCACCTCGAGTGGGCCATCGCCTGTCCGCGGTTTCATTGCTGCCATGTTGGTCCCTTCCTAGAGCTTCAAGCGTGAACTGCGTATATTCTACCGCCGGACCGGCCGGACAGACCCTCCAAGAGGGCCTGGCTGGGCTCATATCGGCGGTCGCGCCGGTGTTGACAGCCCCTGCCAGAGCCGTCCAGGGCATTCGCCGTAGCGCTGCGGCGCCGCCTCAGCCGGCCGCCGATGGCCCAGCCGGTGGCGGGGTCTGGGGTGGCGGTGCCGCCAAACCGGCGGGCGGGGCTCCCACTGAAAAACCAGCCGCATAGGCACCCAGTGAACTGATCGGGTGGACTTGGCCGTTAGCCAAACCGGTTGAAGACAATGCCTCCTGGCGGCGTTGGCGTGCCGCCATCAAATGCCGGCGGGCTAACGGCAGTTCCAGGGTCAACGAGCCGTAGTCGGCGCTGTCCACGCGGCGCAGCGTCCAGATCACCAGACCAGCGCAGACCAGCAACAACAGCGCCGGCATGGGTTTGAACATGTCGCCGATCAGAACCACCACCTTGTTCCACATCAGCGTTTGCCCATCCCACCGCGGCGCGGGGTTTGGGCCGCCCCTTCGATCACGGCCATGGCTTCGGCCGGGGTGTCCACCACAGAGAACAGCTTCAGGTCCGCCACGTTGATTGACCCCAGGGCGGCCACGGTGTGCTCCAACCAATCGGTCAGGCCGGACCAGTAGTCGCGTCCCATCAACACAATCGGGAAGCCTTTAATCTTGTCGGTTTGGACCAGGGTGAGGGATTCAAACAGCTCATCCAGGGTGCCCATGCCGCCGGGGAAGGCCACAAAGCCGCTGGCGTACTTGACGAACATGACCTTGCGGGCAAAGAAGTAGCGGAAGTCAACACCCAGGTCAACCCACGGGTTGATGCCCTGTTCGGCGGGGATTTCAATACCCAGTCCAACTGACAACCCGCCGGCCTCATGAGCGCCGCGATTGGCGGCCTCCATGATGCCGGGCCCACCACCGGTGATCACGCCGTAGCCGGCTTGGGCCAGCAGAGTACCCAACTCGCGAGCTGCCGCATAGGGCGGTTGGTCAACAGCGGTCCGGGCCGAACCGAACACCGAAATAGCCGGGCCTATCCCATCTAGGGCGTCAAAGGCGGAGACCAATTCAGCTTGGATTCGCATAACCCGCCAAGGGTCGGAGTGACGCCAGTCCGAATCAGCCGTCTCGGTCAGGAAGGCCTGGTCGGTGGTTTGGGAAGGTACCAGTTCGCCGCGGTAGATCAGCGGGCCGGTGCGGTAAGCCTGTTCTGGACTCATCCGGCCAGACTAACGGGCCAGGCCGGCCAATGGAGCCAACCGAACCGCGCGGCTGCCGGAAAGTCAGGCCACGAGATATTCGGCCAGTATGGCCGCCACCTGGTCGATCTGCTCCAACGGGCAGGCCTCGGCATCTTGATGGGCCATCTCCGGGTTGCCCGGTCCCAAGTTGACCGCGGGAATGCCCCGTTCTGCCAGCCTGGCCACATCAGTCCAGCCTTGTTTGGCCTTCGGCTGGCCGCCACCGTGGGCGGTCACAATTCCGGCCAGACGCCGGGCCTGCGGATGGTCCAGAGCTGGCGGCGCGGCCGGCGCCGAATCTTCAACCCGCAGTTCGTAGCCGTCAAACAGGTTCCGCAGGCGGTCAATCGCCTGGGCTTGGGTTTTGTTGGGCGCGAAACGGTAGTTGACCAGCAGGTCGGCATAGTCTGGGATAACGTTCCCGCCCGCGCCGCCGGCAACGCCTACGGCGCTGATCGATTCGCGGTAGTCCAAACCATCTAGACGCACCACATCCCCCTCATAAGCGGCCAACCAGTTCAGGGCCGGCGCCAGCCGATGAACGGCGTTGAGCCCAGTCCATGGGCGGGCTGAGTGGGCCGCTTGGCCGTGGGCCATCAGCCGCACCCGGATGGTGCCGTTGCAGCCGCATTCCAGGGCCGCGCCGGTCGGTTCGCACAGAATCCCAAAACTGGCCGCCAACCACTCAGGATGGTTCCGGATCAACCGTCCCAGGCCGGAAGCCGCATAGGCCACCTCTTCGTGGTCATAGAACACCCAGGTCACATCGCCGGCTGGGGGTAGAGCGGCGGTGTGCAACATGGCCGCCAGGCCGCCTTTCATATCAACCGAACCACGCCCAATCAACTGACCGCCATCAATACGGCCGGGCACATTGCCAACTATCGGCACGGTATCCAAATGTCCAGCCACCAACGTACGGGCGCCGCCGCCACGGCCGGCCAAGTTGGTGCGGGCGACCACCGCGTCGGCATCGCGCAGCACCTCAAGGTGCTCCACCTGCTCTAACGCCGCTGCTACAGCATCTGCCAGAGCGGTCTCATGGCCGGATGGAGATGGAATATCCACCAAACGCAAAGCCAATTCGGCTGGTGGTAGGCCCAGATCTAAGGTCACATCGCAAGACTAATCGGTCCAACCCGGCGCGGGAACGAGTCCAGGTCCGCTGTTGCCCGGTAGCCTGAGGGTTCATGAGCTTGCATCTTGCTTATGGGGCCGGGGTCGCCTGGACAACTTATGAGGGAATCACGCTTGACACTTGGTACCCGGCACCGGCGCTGGGCCAAGCTCCCGAAGACGAGCCTTGGCCGGCTCAGGAGGCCTTGGAAACTCTCTGCGTTGACGATCCAGCCCGGCGGGTTTTCCGCATGATGGCGATGACCAAAATCGAGGTGGATGAACCCCCGGTTGACACCCAAGACGTCTATTTGCGGCTGCATTTGCTGTCGCACCGTTTGGTTCAAGTTGGCCAAGTCAACTTGGAAGGCATTTTCCGGCTGCTGCCCAATGTGGTTTGGACCAACGCCGGTCCGTGCGCCGTGGATGATTTTGAACGGACCCGCATGCAACTGGAGTTGACCGGCCGGGGCCCGGTTCGGGTTGGCGCGGTGGACAAGATCCCGCCCATGGCAGATTACGTGGTGCCGCGGGGCGTCCGGATTGCCGATGCCGCGCGCGTCCGCCTCGGAGCCCACCTAGCACCCGGCACCACAGTCATGCACGAAGGTTTCATCAACTTCAACGCCGGCACTCTGGGCGCCTCAATGATTGAAGGACGGGTGTCTCAAGGCGTGGTGGTTGAGGCCGGGGCCGATATTGGCGGAGGCGCCTCAACTATGGGTACTTTGTCCGGCGGTGGCACCGAACATGTGCGGATCGGTGCCGGCACGTTACTGGGCGCCAATTCCGGTGTAGGTATCTCCTTGGGGGCTGACTGCGTAGTCGAAGCCGGGCTGTATTTGACGGCCGGCGCCAAGGTCACCATGCCGGATGGCGCAGTAGTCAAAGCCTCCACGTTGAGCGGGCAAAGCGGTTGGTTGTTCCGCCGCAATTCGGTCTCCGGAGCGATCGAGGCTTGTCCGCGGAAAGCCGCCACCGAATTAAACTCGGAGCTTCATGCCAACTAGGCGTTCAGGGGGCAAAACGTTCGCCTGGCTGTTGGTGGCAGCCGTGGTCTTGACGCTGAGCGGCTTGGGGTTGTTCAAGCTGCTGAGCCCAGACCAGGGGCCGGCCAACACCGCCGTGGTGGAACGCTGCACCGCTAGGACCAGCGCCGGGGTTGCCTCCTTGGCGCCAGACCAGGCCGCCAACGCCGCTCTGATCGCGGCCGTTGGCCAAGCCCGGGGCATGTCGCCACGGGCGGTCACCATCGCTTTGGCCACTGCCATGCAAGAGTCCAAGTTGCGCAACCTGGACTACGGCGACCGCGATTCGTTGGGGTTGTTCCAACAGCGACCGTCACAGGATTGGGGCACACCGGAGCAGATCATGGACCCGATCTATTCAGCCGGCGAGTTCTACGCCGAGTTGGCCAAGATCCCCGGCTTCGAGGACATGCCCATCACCGACGCGGCCCAAGCCGTTCAACGCTCGGCTTTTCCTGACGCCTACGCCCAACACGAATCAGCCGCCCGGTCCTTCGCGTCCAGTTTGACCGGGCATTCGGCTGAGGCGTTGACCTGCCAACTGCGGCCGGCCCAGGCTGGGGATCCGGCCGAGTTCCGGGCCGCTTTGCAAACCGAATGGGGTGACCTGGTGGCCGGGCAAGTCTCCAGCCAGGCCGCCGCCGGCGATGCCGCCGACGGCACCACCTTCCGCATTTTGACCGAGGAACCGGTCCAGGCCTGGGCTTATGCCTCCTGGGCAGTTGCCAAGGCCGGCGAGCTGGGAATTGAAACAGTGGCAGTTGGCTCACGGACCTGGGACCGTGCCTCCGGCCAATGGACCGCCGCCACCCACCTGGATGAGACCGGCGCCGAACAGGTTCTGGTCACCCTAAAGTGACCGCCCAGCACACGCGGGTCTAGCGCACGCGTGGGCCTAGCGCTTGTCCAAGGGGACGTAATCGCGCTTCTTGGGGCCGACATAGACCTGCCGCGGGCGGCCAATCTTGCCGGCCGGGTCGCCCACCATTTCCCGCCACTGGGCTATCCAACCGGGCAGGCGGCCCAGCGCGAACAGTGGCGTGAACATTGAGGCCGGGAAGCCCATCGCCCGGTAGATAATGCCGGTGTAGAAGTCCACGTTGGGGTAGAGCCGCCGCTCAACGAAGTAATCGTCTGACAGGGCCACCTGTTCGACTTCGTAGGCGATGTCCAGTAACTCGTCCCGGACACCCAAAGCCGCCAACACGGCATCGGCCTGCTTCTTGACGATGGCTGCCCGCGGGTCGTAGCTCTTGTAGACGCGGTGACCAAAGCCCATCAGGCGGACACCGGACTGCTTGTCCTTGACCTTCTGCATGAAGGTCTTCGGTTCAATGTTGTTGTCCCGGATGTAGGACAGCATCTCCAGCACGGCCTCATTGGCGCCGCCATGCAGCGGGCCGGACAGCGCCGAAACCCCACCGGATACCGACATGTAGAGGTTGGCTTGAGCCGAGCCGATCATTCTGACTGAAGACGTGGAGCAGTTCTGCTCATGATCTGCATGCAGGATCAGCAACGTGTCAAGGGCCTGGTAGAAGGCCTCCGGTGCCTCGAACTTCTCACCCGGCAACTGGAATGTCATGCGGGCGAAGTTCTCCACATAGCTCTGGCCGTGCTGCGGGTAGAGCAGGGCGTTGCCCTGGGAACGCCGGTAGATGTAGCTGATGATGGTTGGCATCTTGGCCAACAGCAAAGCGGTGGCCAGGCGCACCGCGGCCGGTTCTTGCGGGTCCAAAGATTCCGGGTAGAAGCCGGCCATCATGTTGATGGCAGCACCCAGGGTGGCCATCGGATGGGCCCGGCGGGGCATGACGGAAAAGATCTGCCGGAAATCATCCGAGAGGTACATGTGCTTGTCGATCCGGGCTTCAAAGGCTTCCAGTTCTGCGCGTTCCGGCAGCTCTCCGCGGATCAGCAGCAACGCCACCTCCAAGAAGGTGGATTTCTCCGCCAACTGCTCAATGGGGTAGCCGCGGTAGCGCAGAATGCCGGCGTCCCCGTCAATGAAGGTGACTGTTGAGGTGCAAGATGCCGTGTTCAAGAAGCCTGGGTCCAGTGCCACCATGCCGGTCTTGGCCAACAGCGGAGCCATGGCAATCCCATCGCTACCCTCAGTGGCTTGAACGGTGTTCAGATCCAGTTCGGTTTCACCAACGGTCAGCTGGACCGCCGGCAGACTCTTCTTGGCACTTGACATGCGACACACCCCTTCGATAGCACCAGCCATGGCTGGTCTTTTGGAACCTTTTACGCCGATTATGCCGTATCAAGGTCCTAGACGGCATACCGGAGCTTGCGCTCAGGCGCAGCCGTGATCCTGGAACGGTTCTGGGGCCGGCCTAGAGAAGACGCTTAGGCGCCGGTCAGACGGGCGGCCGCCTCCGCCACCATGGCATCCGAACCAGTCAAGGCCATCCGCACATGGGCGGCTCCAGCTGCGCCATAGAACTCCCCTGGCGCCACCAGAATTCCCAAAGCTGCCAGGTCTGCCACCGTCTGCCAACCGTCTTGTCCGTTGGAGGTGGTGAACCACAGATACAACCCCGCCGTGGATTGCTCCACCACGTAGCCGGCCTGTTCCAGGGCGGACAGCAACACGGCTCGCCGGCGGCGGTAGAGCTCGCGCTGAGCGGCCACATGCCGGCGGTCACCGAGGGCTGCCACAACTGCGGCTTGAACCGGTGTTGGCATCATGGCGCCCATATGTTTACGCAGGCCAGTGATACTGCCGACCAGCTCCGGATCGCCAGCCAGCCAAGCTGCCCGGTAACCGGCGGCGTTGGACTCCTTGGACAGCGAATACAGCGCCAGTAGCCCGCTCAGTGAACCGCCGGTGACCCGCGGGTCCAACAGCGAGGGCGCGGCATCGGCCGGGGCGGCGGGGCCATAGGTCAGCGCTGCGTAGCATTCGTCAGACGCCACTACGATGCCGCGCGGTCTGGCCCAAGCCACCCAAGCGGCCAACTCCGCGACCGAGGCCACCTGGCCGGTCGGGTTGGACGGTGAATTCAACCAAACCAGCCGGGTCCGCTCAGCCTGTTCAGGGAGCACCTCCGCCGGGCTGGCGGCCGGTGTGGGTTCGGCACCAGCCAGCACCGCGCCAACCGCATAGGTCGGGTAGGCCACCGGCGGGTGGAGCACAATCTGCCCCGGGCCGAGGCCCAAAAGGGAAGGCAACTGAGCCACCATCTCCTTGGAGCCAATGGTTGGCAGCACACCTTCGGGCGGCAAATCAGGCACGCCCCGGTCACGGGCATAGTGGGCGGCCACGGCCTGGCGTAATTCGGGCGTTCCGGCCGTCGCCGGGTAGCCGGGCGCGTCCGCAGCACCGGCCAAAGCCTGCTGCAGCACGGCTGGAGTCGGGTCAACCGGTGTGCCAACCGACAGGTCAATCAGCCCGCCCGGATAGGCAGCCGCCTGCCGTTTGTAGGGTTCAAGCAAATCCCAAGGGAAATCCGGCAGCGCCGTGGCGTCAAATCCCATGACCGGAACTAATCCCTGGGTGGGACTTCGGCCACCAGCGGCGCGTCA
>JAIRTF010000167.1 GCA_031255075.1 Bifidobacteriaceae bacterium
GCCACTCCGCCGTGGTCACGCCGGGAAGCTACCCAGCCCGCCAAGGTGATGTGTTCGCCAATATGTTCGGCTCTAAGCAGCCCAGCTCCATGAGTTCGCAGCACGGCTAGCCATCCTAAACCCCGCACGCTCAGGCCGGGGCGAAGGCTGGGCTGGTGGCCGCGCCTGGACGGGCGCCAGGGTTAGTTCTCGGCCCCGGCAGCGTCTGTTTGGGCGGTGAACTGGATTTGCAGATCGGCTGGTGGCGGGGCCCAGGTGGCGGCATCGGCCACTGTCTGATCGCCAGAGCGGATGTCCTTGACTTGGTCGGCTTCCCCTTCCACGCCTGGGAACCACACAAACGGCACGCCCAGGCGGTCCGCGTAGCGAATCTGTTTGCCCAATTTGGCAGCCGTCGGGGAGGTTTCGGCGGCAATTCCACGGGCTCGCAACGCCGCCGCCACTTTGTCCGATGCCGCGCGGTCACCCTCATCAAGCACCGCCACCACCACTACCGACGGGCTGATCCGGTTGGGCCGCAACAAGCCGAGTGCCAGGATCCGGCTGATCAGCCTGGTCACGCCGATCGACAGGCCTACGCCGGGATAGGTGATGTCGCCCTGCTTGGCCAACGAATCGTAACGGCCGCCGGAACAAACTGAGCCGAGATCCTCTTGCTCCAGCCAGACCGTTTCATAGACGGAGCCGGTGTAGTAATCCAGGCCGCGAACAATCTTCATCGCTGCGACGACTGTGCCCGGTACACGCCGCTGGGCGGCGTCCAACAAGGCGGTCAACTCAGCCAAACCCTGGTCCAACAACTCGCCGGCGCCCTGCCGGTTCGCATCCCACAAACCTTCGGCGCTTAGGGACGTGGTCAACTGGCGGACAGCGGCGGATAGGGCGGCGGCATCGGCCGCTTGGATGGCGGCAAACTGGGTCACCGCTTGGGCGCGGGCGGTGTCCAAACCAAACTCTGTCAAACCGGTCAACAGGCCATCAGCACCGATCTTGTCCACTTTGTCTACCCAGCCAAGGGCGGCACCAACGTCTTCCACACCCAGGCCAAGCATCAAACCTTCCGCCAGTTTGCGGTTGTTGACCAGCACCCTGAAGCTCCCCACCTGCAGGGCAGCCAGGGCTTCAGCCATGATCAGCGGCAGCTCCACCTCGTAGTGGAAAGGCAACTCTGCCAAACCGATGACATCCAAGTCAGCTTGAACAAACTCCCGGAAACGGCCCTCCTGCGGACGTTCACCACGCCACACCTTCTGGATTTGGGAACGCTTGAACGGGAAATCAAGCTGGCCGGCGTTTTCCAAGACATAACGCGCCAGCGGCACCGTCAAGTCGAAGTGCAGCCCCAGAGTCCGCGAATCGTAGCCTTGACGGTCAGCATCTTGAAGGCGGCGCAACACATACACCTCCTGGGAAGTCTCCCCCTTGCGCAACAGCTCACCCAACGGCTCAACTGCTCTGGTTTCGATCTCAACGAAACCATGCGCCGCAAACACCCGGCGGAGCGTCCCCACCACGTGTGATTCAACCAGCCGCCCTGATGGCAGCCACTCTGGGAACCCGGAGATGGGACGTGGACGGGCCATGTCGTTACCTTTCTGAGATCAACAGATTCGCGGTTCTCAAGGGTATATGCAGGCAAGCCCGCTAGACTTTCCGGGCTGGCTAATCGAAGCTCCCAGGAGGATTGCCCCATGATGGCGAAGCGCAACCTGAAGCGCGAACGCGAACGTGCCAAGGCTTTGGCGCGCCAAGAAGAGATGGCCCGGCGGGCGCGACGCGCCCACATCACCCGGATCACCGCTGGTCTGACTGTGGCCGCCCTGGCCTTGACCGGTGTAGGTGCTGTGGTGGTCACGGCTATCTTGTCGGCGCGCGAAAAATCGGCCGCTGAGACACCAATCGACTTTGACCCGAACGACCAGTCTGATCTGGCCGGCCTCGGTGAGGATGATCTGAACCCGGACGGCACCGGGCAGGACGCCCCAGCCGATTGGACTGACCCGATTGGCGGCGAAGGCCGAGCCGTCTACTCTGCGGCGCCCGATCCGTCCCTGGCTGAGGGCCGCGAGTGGACCGGCACCATGCGGACCTCAGTGGGCGATCTGGAATTCACCCTAGATGGTGCGGCCGCGCCTCAAGCAACTGCCAACTTCATCCAACTGGCTCGCGATGGCTATTACGACGACTCGTGGTGTCACCGGCTCACCACCTCCGACATCTGGGTGCTCCAATGCGGATCATTGACTGGAGATGGCACCGATAGCCCCGGCTATACCTTCGGCCCGCTGGAGAACGTTCCTGAGGACGGCGTATACCCTGTCGGTACCATTGCTATGGCCCGCGCCGGCACGGAGGACTCTCAGGGGGCGCAGTTCTTCATTGTTTATCAAGAGACCACTCTGCCGGGCGGATACAGTGTATTTGGGCATGTCACCTCTGGCCTCGATGTGATTGAGGCGGTGGCGGCGAACGGTGCTCTGTCCCCCGATGGGCAAGGCAAGTATTCGCCGTCTGGCGATGGCCGGCCCATCACCACCGTGACTATCGATGGGATTGAACTCAAGTGAGTACTGACCCCGGCGCCACCGGACCGGACGCTTCGGCTCCTTCCGACACTGCGCCTGCCCCTGTCAACACACCGACCAAGGATTCGCCCGCCGCGCCTGACAACGCCGAAAACCCGGCCCCCGCGCCCGTGGCGCCCTCAGATGACGCTCCCGTTGCCGCTGTAGTGGCGGCCGATGACGCTCCTGCTGAGCCCGTGGTGGCCGCCGATGCCGCCGAACCGGAAGCCGCACCAGAGCCACCAGCCGCACCCGCAGCCGAGACCCCGGCCACGCCAGTGCCCGCCATCCCCGAACCGGAGACGGCCGCTCCGGAGCCTAAAACGGCTGCGGCGCCCGACGAGCCTCCAGCTACTGCAGACGCCCCGGCGGCTGATGTCGCTCAAGCGCCCGAGCCCCCCGTTTCGGAGTCCTCGGTCGCGGAGCCCGCGACGGAGAAGCCAGCCGAGCCAGCAGCGGAACTCAAGGCCGCTGGCGACGAACCAGTGACGCCTGTCGAAGCCTCCGCCGAAGCTGCGGCAGAAGCGGGCGTGGAGCTTGGGGAAGCCAAAGCCGAACCGGCGGCATCGGACAGCGGATCCGCTGAAACGGCAGCCGCACCGGCTGTACCGAAGCCGCGGCCAATGCCACGGCCTGGGCCAAAGCCCGGCGCTGCCCGCCCCGCAGCACCCGCACCAGTGCCACCCAAGCACTCCGAAGAGGACATCACCGAGGCGTCCAAATGGGGCCGAGTAGACCCAGACGGCACCGTGTTCGTCAAAGACGGCAACACCGAACGGCCGGTTGGTCAGTTCCCAGGTGTGCCAGCAGCTGAAGCGCTGGCGCTGTACGCCAAGCGCTACCTGGACCTGGTGGCGCAGGTGGAATTGTTCGAGGCGCGGCTGGAACAACTCAGCCAGCATGAGATTGGCCAGGCCACCAACAACCTCAAACAGGCCCTGGCCGAGCCGGCCGCCGTGGGCGATTTGGCTGGATTGCGTGCCAAATACAGGGCCGCTAGGGCGCGCGCCGCCGAAGTTCGCGAACGTATGGAAGCCGAGCGGGCCGCCGCCAAAGCCAAGGCCTTGGCCGAGCGGATCGCCATGGTGGAAGAAGCCGAAACCATTGCTGACCAGGCCCCAGAACGGACCAACTGGCGCAAGTCGCAAACCCGGTTGACCGAGATTCTGGACACCTGGCGCGAAGCCCAACGGGCCGTGCCGCGGATTGACCGGCAGACCGAAGACGACCTGTGGCGGCGGTTCTCCAACGCTCGCACCGCCTTCTCCCGCAAACGGCGCGCCCACTATGCCGAACTCGAGAAGACCCAGGGTGCGACCAAGATCGTCAAAGAACAGATCGTTGCCGAGGCCGAAAAACTGGCCAACTCCCAGGACTGGGGCAACACCGGCCGCGAATTCCGCACTCTGATGGACCGCTGGCGCGAAGCCGGCCGGCTGGGCCGGCGTGAAGACGACGCCCTCTGGGAACGTTTCAGGGCCGCCCAGAACCAGTTCTTCCAATCGCGTGACGCCCACCACGCCGCCAATGACGCCGAGCGCGCCGCCAACCTGGAAGCCAAACTGGCGATTGTCGAAGAAGCTGAGAAGCTGGTACCAGTAACGGACCTGAAGGCCGCCAAGGCTGCCCTGCGCGACCTGGCCGACCGGTGGGATCAGATTGGCCATGTGCCCCGGCGGGACATGGACCGGGTCGAGAAGCGTATGAAAGCCGTCGAGGACACAGTTCGGTCCGAGGAAGAACGCACCTGGCGTCAATCCAACCCCGAAACAATCGCCCGTGCCAGCTCCATGACCAGCCAACTCGAAGCGCTGATCGCCGGCCTGGAACGGAAACTGGTCAAGGTCAAGCAAACCGGTGACGAAACGTCCATCGTGGCCCTAGAAGAAGACATCAAGGGTCGCAAGGCCATGCTGGAGACCATCCGCGAGTCCGCCTCCCGCGGCTGGGAGTAGCGCCTGGCGCAGCACAGCGAGTCTTGATCATCCCGCGAGCGCCGAAAAGGGGGAATTGGGCGTTGCCAGAATTGGACTACATTCGGATTGACTGTTCGCTGCGGCCTGAAGAGGTGCCTGGAAGCGGGACCTACTCGTTTGACGTGGCATTTTCCGCAGTGATGGACAGCGGCCAAGCGGTGCCGTTGGACGCGAACCGCGGCTTTAGCCTGGGCCTCTTTGGGGATGTTCGCGGCGGCCTTTCTTCGCTCCTCAGCCTTGAGGACCTCGAGTCCCAAGTCAGGCTGGTGGCGGAGATAGATAAGTTGGCTGCTGAAACCGATGACGAGGCGAACCACGGGGCACCTGAGCGGGCTGATCTTGCCTGGTTGTCACCTGGAGCGGGGCTATCCCCTGAGGAGCTCGAGGACGTCGCCGTGGTGGTGGAGTTCTCCCCGAGTGTTCTCGATTTGTACGCCGGGACCGCCACGGAGCCGGAGGACGTCTAGCTCCGAGTTCGACGCGGCATTGTTGGTGCGGAGGCACGGTCAGATGTTGGGGTTAGGTGGGGACCTCTATGTGTTGGTGGCCGGAGCCGGAGATTCGGTAGGCGTCAAAGACGCCGTCTACGCGGCGGACGGCGTTCAAGACCGCGTCGAAGTGGGAGGTGTCCGCCAACTCGAAGACGAAACGGTTGATGGCCACCCGGTCTTTGGTGGTGGAAACCTCGGCCGAGAGAATGTTGACGTGGGCTTCGGACAGGGCCTTGGTCACATCAGACAACAAATGGTGGCGGTCCAAGGCCTCCACCTGAATCTGGACCAGATAGGCGCCCTCGGTGTGTTCCCGCCAAGCTACCTCCACCACGCGCTCTGGCGAGGCGGCACAGGAAGCGGCACCATTCGGGCAATCCGCGCGGTGAACCGAAACGCCCGAGCCGCGGGTGACGAAACCCACGATCTGATCGCCCGGCACGGGGGTGCAACAGCGTGCCAGTTTGACCCAGACATCGTCCAAGCCCTCCACCACCACACCTGGATCTGACCGGCCACCCAAGAAGGAACGTGAATCGACACCCGGCCGGGTGACCTCTGCCATGTCTTCTTCGTTGCCGGCGGTGCCGCCAACGGCTTTGATCAGCTTCTCAACCATCGAATGGGCCGAATAGCGGCCCTCACCGACAGCCGCGTACAGCGCCGCCACATCAGCGAAACGCAGTTCGCTGGCCAAACCTTGCGCCGCCTCATGAGACATCACCCGTTGCAACGGCAGATGCTGCTTGCGCATCTCCTTGGCGATCAGATCCTTGCCCCGCTCAATCGCCTCTTCGCGGCGTTCCTTGGTGAACCACTGGCGAATCTTGTTGCGGGCCCGGGGTGACTTGACGAACCCCAACCAATCGCGCGACGGACCCTGGCCAGGCGATTTCGAGGTGAAAATCTCCACGACATCACCGGTGGACAACTCCGTGTCCAGGGCCACCAGCCGCGAGTTGACCCTGGCCCCCACCGTGTGGTGGCCCACCTCGGTGTGGACCGCATAGGCGAAGTCAACCGGCGTAGAGCCCGCCGGCAGAGCCAACACATCCCCCTTCGGGGTGAACACATAGGCCTCAGAGCCGCCAATCTCATAGCGCAGCGAATCCAAGAACTCGCCCGGATCTTGAGTCTCGCGCTGCCAATCGACCAGTTGCCGCAACCAGTCCATGTCCGC
>JAIRTF010000211.1 GCA_031255075.1 Bifidobacteriaceae bacterium
TCGTTGACGGTTGCTCCGGGAGAGATCGTGGCCGTGGCGGGACCATCCGGAAGCGGGAAGTCAACGCTGCTGCGCGGCATCGCCGGCCTGGAAGAACTGACTGCCGGGCGGGTGCTGTGGGATGGCGAAGACCTGACGGACGTGCCGGTCAACCTGCGCGGGTTTGGGCTGATGTTCCAGGATGGGCAGCTGTTTCCGCACATGAGCGTGGCCGCCAACGTGGCTTATGGCCTGAAAATGGCCGGCCGGCCGCGTGCCGAAAGGGCCCAGGAGGCCAGCCGCTGGCTGAGTGCCGTTGGCCTGGCGGGTTACGAACGGCGCGACGTGGCGACGCTGTCCGGCGGGCAGGCCCAGCGGGTGGCCCTGGCCCGGGCGTTGGCACCCGGCCCGCGGCTGTTGCTGCTGGATGAGCCTCTGTCAGCTTTGGACACCGAACTGCGCGAAGAGTTGGGCTTGGCGGTGCGCGCGGTCCTCAACACCACGACTACGGCCGCCCTCTGGGTGACCCATGATCCGGCTGAGGCCGCCGCGGCGGACCGGGTGATCAGTCTGGACAGCAACTGAGGCCCACCGCCCGGCGCCAGAACCATGGTCTAAGTGGACCGCCTTCCGGCGCAGCCGCCCCAATTCGCCGCCAGGTCCGCGCCGCACCAATACCATTGGCACATACCTTTGGCAGTTATAACACCGAGCAATGGAGACGCTATGGCCACCAACCCCGACCACCGATCTACCGATGAGCCCACCGATAAGGATGCTTCAGCCCCTAAAACGACTGACTTAACCACGGCCGCCGCATCCGCTACCGATCCCACCGAAACAGTTCAGCCCACCGCCGCCACGGCCCCGGCCGCGCTGGTAAAGGACGCCTTGACCAAGGATGTCCCGCCCAAGGCGGACGCGATCAAGCCGGATTCAACCAAGGATGATGCCCTCGGCACCAACACGGACAAGGACCAGCCCCTCAAGGAAGGCGCCAAGGCAGGGGCTTCCGAGGCAACGGACTCACCAGCGGCCAAGCTCAAATCGGATAAGACCAAGCCGTCCGATGATTCGGCGCCCGCCCAACCCGTCATTCCGCGCAGCGCCCAGGAGATCAAAGCGGATATTGATGCCCTGAACCAATACCACCCCTGGGTCGGGATGGCATGGGTGTTGATGGGAATTGCTTGGGTGCTCGCCTACATAACCATCGATACGATGAACGCCGCTTCCAACTGGCTGTGGGTGTTTGGGCCGCTGGCCAGCGCCGTTGGCTTCTGGTATTTCTTCTACGCGCGCGGCGCCCGCGAGGGTCTGCCCGAGTTGAAAGAGGAGTACCAGGAAGCCCTGATCCGCGAGACAACCATCAAGCCCACCGCCAAGGACGGCGCCAGCTCAGCCCGCAAGGCTCGTCTTGAGGCGGCCCTGGGTTCGGCTTCTTCCAGGCCAAAAGGTGCGGCAGAGGGTTCGGCCAGCCCCGTCAAGGACTCGGACCTGCCCGAACAGTCAACTGCCGATGACGCGCCGGAGGTTTCCGTGCCTTCTCCGACAGCTATTGCGGACTTGTTGGCCGCCGATGCCGCCGGGTCGCCGAAGGCTTCGGCGTTCACCGCTCCCCCGATCAAGCCGCCAGCGGACCTGCCGAAGGCCCAGGTCCCTGAACCGACCAAGGCTGACGGGCCTGGCGTAGGGGCTGCACCTGAAGGCACGCCGTCTGAAGCGGGAGCCGCTGCGGGCCCGGATGACAAAGCCGATTCCGCCGAACCGAAACTGACCTCCAGCTGGTCGGAAAGGACCTTGGCGCGGCTGCGTGGAACGCCGGAGGAATCCCCCACCCAATGGACGCCGCAGGTCACCGAACCGACTGACAGCGAACCTGCCAGCTCCGAACCAGCCGAAACCCCGGCCGCTGGGGGCGGGGCTGACAAAGCAGGCGCGCCTGCCACCGAGCCTCCGGCTGGCGCCGACCCGGATTCCGAAACCGACAAATAGCCAGCCGATACGCCTGTCCAGGCTTCGCTCCCTTGGCGGTGCGGCTAGCTGAGTTGCGCCGCCAAGAGGGACAGATCGTCAATCGAATAGCCGGCTTCCGCCAGGAAGGTTTGGGACCGTTCGTAGCGGGGCAGGTCACCGATCTGTTGCGCTGCCAATCCCAAGACTTGGGCTGCCAGCAGTGCGGTGGCGCCAACTGGTTGCCCCTCTTGCCAGCCTCCGTCGGTTAACGCCTTGAAGGCTATGACGTGCCCTAGGAAGGCGAAGGCGTAAGCGTCTGCGGGTTGGTCGCTTTGCAGCGATTCGGCTCCCAGGGCCGCCCACGCCCAGCCGGAATCCGGGTAGCTGGCCGCCACCGACCGCAAATCCGCGCCGGCCTGGTATTCGGCGCGGGCCACCTGATCATGGTGGGACGGCCGCAGCAGGTCCACATTCGCCATGCCGCAAACCCTAACCGCCGGACCTGCGCCTCACCCTCGCAAGACGCCGGATTCCACCACCCGGCACACCCTTACCTGGCGGACTGCCACGCCACGCCAACCGCGAGCCGGGCGTCTTGATCATGTTGGCACGCGAAAGCACAGGTCAGGCGCCGCTGCCCGGTGCGAAGCGCCCGGTCGGCGTGGGATCGGTGTGCCAGCGCTCAGCGGCGCAGGCGCAGAGGACGGGTGGCCTCGGCCCGAGGACTCAGTAGGAGCCCTTCTTGCCTGCGGACCCCAGTTGTTGGGCGGCCTCAACCACGCGCGCGGCCATGCCGGCCTCGCCGGCCTTGCCCCAAGAGCGTGGGTCATAGACCTTCTTGTTGCCGACATCGCCATCCACCTTCAGGACGCCGTCATAGTTGGCGAACATGTGCCCGGCGATGGGCCGGGTGAAGGCGTACTGGGTATCAGTGTCAATGTTCATCTTGATCACGCCATAGGACACCGCGTCTGCGATCTCTTGGGCGGAAGATCCCGAACCACCATGGAACACCAGGTCAAACGGCCGTTCCTGGCCGTACAGTCCGGCCACGGCGGCCTGAATCTCATTGAGGATTTCGGGGCGTAGTTTGACATGGCCCGGCTTGTAGACGCCGTGGACGTTGCCAAAGGTCAGGGCGGTCAGGTAGCGGCCGTTTTGGCCCAGGCCCAGTGCCTCAACCGTCTTGGTGGCGTCTTCCACGGTGGTGTACAGCTTCTCATTGATCTCATTTGAGACGCCGTCTTCTTCGCCGCCAACTACGCCAATCTCAATTTCCAAGATGGTGTGGGCCTTGACGGACAGGGCCAACAACTCCTTGGCGATCTCCAGGTTCTCTTCCAGGGGCACGGCTGATCCGTCCCACATGTGCGATTGGAAGGTAGGCAGTTTGCCTTCGGCCACTTGCTTGGCTTCGAGAGCCAATAGTGGGCGTACCCAGCTATCAAGGTTGGGCTTTGCGCAGTGATCGGTGTGCAGGGCAACGGTCACGTCATAGTTCTTGGCGACTTCGTGGACATAGGCCGCCAGCGCCAGCGAGCCGGCCACCCGGTCCTTGATGAGCGAGCCGGACAGGTATTCGGCGCCGCCCACCGAGACCTGCACAATTCCGTCGGATTCGGCCTCCGCGAAGCCTTGCAGGGCCGCCGTCGCGGTCTGCGAACTGGTCACGTTCACCGCCGGGTACGCGAAGCGGGCTTCCTTGGCGCGGTCCAGCATGGCGGCATAGGTCTCAGGTGTTGCGACTGGCATGTTCCCCTCCCAGGGCATAGTTTGCGTTTTTGTCCCCTCAATCCTGCCATGTGCGCATGGGTAGGTGCCCTATCAGAGGACCCACGTCCACCCCGCCGCCCTGCCCTAGGCGTACCCCGCCTCAATGCCCGATGCCGCACGCCCACCGGCGCGGCATCGAGCACATGCTTTGTTTGGGGCCCAGCAGGATACCGCGGACTTCGAATTCCCACCGGTGCTTCGCACCTGCTGGGCGGCGACCTTCCAGTCCAGGGCGCCCGTTACCGCCAAAGCCGAACCGGCCGGCACGGCGAAGCTCACGTCATCCAAGACCCGGCGGCGCCGATATGACTTGGATACGCCCCCGACCTCGATCGCGGCCGGGTCGCGCGAGCCGGGACCCTCCATTGGACCGACAAGGTGAGTCGCCATGAGGCAATTCTCCTCCCATCGCCAGCCGTCAACCGTACAGCTGCGCGTGCGTGCCGACGGTGATGAGCACTCCGACCGTCTGGTGTCTGCCGTCCTCGTCCGGTTCGTCAACGGCTTCGAAAAGTATCCGCAGATCACCGCCAGCGCTTATTGACCAAGCGCCAGCCCAATCGCCCGTCAATTGGTGGCATCGCAGGAGGGGTGCCGCTCCGTCGGCCAACGCCAAGCTCAACGCGTCCCCGACCCGGTCGCGCCGCTTGGGCGACAGGCGAGCCAAGTCTCGCGTGAACCTTTTCGTCGCCGCGAATCGGGCTATCTCAGGAGCGCGCATCTGCAAGGTACCGTCTAATGCCTTCTTCGCTGTCAAGGCTCACATAGTCGCCTCGGTTGTAGTCTGAGAGCGCCTGTGCTCTGGCTCGATTCGCGCCCGCCGAGGGGACCAGTGCGGCGTCATCGATGACAACCGGCTCGCCGTTGACGAATCTGCGCAACTCGATGGCGATCACGGTGGACAGCGTTATGCCCAACGAGTCAGCGCGTGCCTTGGCCGCGGCCTTCGTTTCCGGATCGATCCTGATGGTGAGAGTAGACTGACTAGCCATACTCACAACGTTAGTGCATTCTGAGAACTCCCGTCCACCTTGGGCCGCCAACCGATGGCCTGGTGTGCGACAGACAAGCCGACGCAGGTGCTTTTGGGTCCACACGGCCAGTTGCGCGGCATCGTGCGTCGCATGGCGCTCCAGACGAATGACCGCAGCCGTGCCCTGGCGCGAGGCAGCTGGTGGGATGCGCCGATTGGGTATGCGCACTGGGCGGCGAAGCACAAGGCTCTCCTCGCGGCCCCATCGCTGCCTTGAGGGTGTGGTCAGGCGTCGGCGGGTCCGCTCAAGACCGCTAGGTGTTTCTGGTGTGCCGGGCGCAGCGCGGCCGTAATTCGCTTGTCGAAGGTGACGAGGCGTCCGCCATGGAATGCCGCCAGGCTCAGAAGATGCAGGTCGCTCACTTGACGGTGGCCAGTGAGGGCATACATAAAGGCGGTCTTGGCCACGTTGGTCGTGTCGTCAGGCCAGTTAACAACGCCGGGGATG
>JAIRTF010000278.1 GCA_031255075.1 Bifidobacteriaceae bacterium
CCCGCCCAGCAGGGTGTCCAAGGCGCTGATGCCGGTGGGGATGCCGGTCACGTGACGCTCGGCCCGGGACAGCTCCTCAATATCGTCCAACACCGGGTCGACAATTTCGCCGATGTGCAAATAGTCTTCGCTGGCGCCGCGTTCAGTGACGGCGTAGACCTCGGCTTGAGCGGAGTTGACCAGGTCATCGACAGGCTGTCCGTCAGCTGTGTAGCCGAGTTGGGTGATCCTGGTGCCGGCATCGACCAGGCGGCGCAGCACCGCCCGGTCGCGCACAATCTGTCCGTAGTAGCCGGCGTTGGCGGCCGTTGGCACCTGGGCCATCAAACTGGCCAGGTAGGGGCGGCCACCGATGCGCCCGATCTCGCCACGGTTCTTCAGCTCCGCGGCAACTGTCACCACATCGACCGGTTCGCCGCGGGAGTAGATGTCGGTGATAGCCCGGAAGACCATCTCATGTTGCGGGCGGTAGAAATCGTCTGGCCGCAACACCGCCACAACATCGGCGATGGCGTCCTTGGACAGGAGCATGGCTCCCAGGGCTGAGCGTTCGGCTTCGATGTCTTGGGGCGGTAGACGCTCAAACTGTCCGGTCTGAGCTGGTGCGTCTACGAAGTCGGTTATCGACAAGCCGGCTACCGCCTCTCCCACACTGATTGCCATAGTCAAGACATACCGCTTGGGTCTGACACCGTAAGCGGACCGTTCATCCCCAGCTCCGCCATAGTAGGACCACCACGGGCCTAAGACCAAAAGCGTCCGCGCAGGTCAGGACCCGAATCTGTGGGAAACGCCGGTCCAGCTTGTGGGTATTGGGCATCTTTCTGGGGAAATCTGCCTCCAGCCGGTGGACTAGTTTTCGGACCCAGATCTTTTTTTGACGCCGGCAAGCCATCTCGCACTAGGTTTGGGAAGGGCTCTGAACGTCCGGAAAACTCACAGCCAACTGCGGCCCGGCGGCGGCTTGCCAGATCGGCCACCGGGCGGCAGCGGCTACAGATCGCCGTGCTTTTGGAGGTGCCGGAAGGCCACCCAACCAAGCGGCACCCGCGCCCAGTAGGTGATGGCCCGGAACAGGACCGCCGCCGATGCCGCCGTGGCCGTAGCTACCCCAACAGCCCGCAAACCGGCCGTCAAAGCGATCTCCACACCACCCAAGCCGCCGGGCGTGGGCGCGGCCGAGCCAGCGGTGTTGCCCAGCAGATAGACCAAAGCCAGGCTCGAAAGCGGCAGGTCATCCAAACCGAAGGAAACCAACGCCGCCCAAAAGGCCGCCACAAAGCCGCCGAACCAAATACTGGTGCCAACCAGGGCGAAGATCAGCCGTTTGGGCCGGCCCAGCACCCACACCACCCGCGGCCAAACCTGCCGCAGCGTGGGGCCGGCCTTGGCCCACAGCCAGTTGCGCAGCTGGGGGATCAACAGCAGTAACCCGGACGCGCCAACCACACACAGCACCACCACGATGGCGGTGGTCGGCAGATAGGACAAGGCCCCGGTTTGGCCGGTGGCAATGGTGATCCCGATCACTATCAACATGGTGGTGACAAACAGGGCCAGTTGGCTCAACGCCACCGTGGCCGCCGATAGCGAGGTCCGCACCCCTTGCCGGTTCAAGAACCGCAAACTGATGGCGATTGGCCCCACGTTGCCGGGTGTGGTGATAGCTGTGAAAGAGCCCGCCACCTGCGACAAAACAGCTTTCCTAAATGAGATGCGGCCGGGCAGGAAGCCCACCAGCGCCATCGCCGCCCCCACATAACTGGTCAACGACAAGACAAAGGAAGCCACCATCCACCACGGATCGGCTTGCTGGACGGCTTGCAACATCTGGTCAAAGTTGAAGCGGGTGAACACCGCCCAGATCGCGAACAGCACCATCAGGGCAATCACCACGGTCCGCCAGCCGAACCGAACCGGCTGGAACACCACCGTGGTCAACTCCGAAGGCGCCAGTTCGGCCAACTCTTGGCGGGTGGCTTCGATGATCTCCCGGTTGGCGCGGGTCAGTTCGCGCATGGCGCTGGGGAACACCACCGGCTGTAGCAGACCGGCCAGAGGCGTCAACACCGTGTCCGGCAGCACTTTGCGGGCGGTGGCCACCGCCCGTTCAGCGCCGACTTTGAGGGCCAGCACAGCCAGCATTTGGGCCAAGTCCATGGACCGGGCCAGTTCGGAGGAGGCCACATCGCCGTCCTCCCAGCCGATCAGCCAGACTTCTTGTTGACCGTCTTCGCCTTTGCCGAACAGCACCGATGAGTTGGTGATGTCGCGGTGGGCCAGGCCGGAGCGGTGGGCGCAGTCCAGTTGCCGCCACACGTCCTCCAGGGCTTGATCGGAAATCTCCGAGGCCCGCATGTCTTCAATGGCTCGCAAACCGCGTGGGTGGCTTTGGAGCAGCATCATCGAATCGGCAGCCTCGCCGATGCCGACCAGTTTGGGGGTGCGCACCCCGGCCGCTTGGGCGGCGTAACCCAACAAGGCGGCCCGTTCGGCGGCCTGCCGCAAAGACACCACCGAACGCCGCTCCACGCCCCGCAGCCGCAGCGTCCGCCAGGTCGCTTGGAGGAAACCCAGGACCTGCCGGTCGCCATCTAGGACGATGGCGTCCCAGCGGTCACCGGCGGCATCGTAAACCGCGTAAACCCGGTTGCCGCCTTGCCGTTCCAAGGCTCTGGAGATCGAATCGGAACTGGACTCCTCGGCTTGGGCGGCCGCCTCTGAAGGTTTGTAGGTGCCATCCCGGATGGCGCTGACGTCCAGCCGTTCGGTGGGGTTTTCCGGGTCGGAAATGTCCCGCACCCGGACAATCCGGGTCGGTTTCAGCCCAGCGGAGCGAATGCCGTGGACCAGTGCGTCACCGGTGGCCCGGTCGGTGGTGA
>JAIRTF010000140.1 GCA_031255075.1 Bifidobacteriaceae bacterium
ACCAAGGCCCGGGCCAAGGCCGCCGTCAACCAGTTGGCGGAGGAGCTAGCCCGTTTGTACGCCGCCCGCATGGCCACCAAGGGATTCGCTTTCAGCCCAGATACGCCCTGGCAAAGAGAACTGGAGGACGCCTTCGCCTATGTGGAGACCCCAGATCAGCTGACCACCATTGACGAAGTCAAACGGGACATGCAACAAACCGCTCCCATGGACCGCCTGATCTGCGGAGATGTCGGCTACGGCAAGACAGAGATCGCTGTCAGGGCCGCTTTCAAAGCGGTTCAGGACGGCAAACAGGTAGCAGTGCTGGCCCCCACCACGGTGTTGGTGCGGCAGCATCTGGACACTTTCACCGACCGTTACGCGCCGTTCCCGGTGGAAGTCCGGGCGTTGTCCCGGTTCCAATCGGCGGCATCGGCCAAGGCCACCAAAGAGGACCTGGTCAAAGGCAAGGTCGATGTGGTGATCGGCACCCACGCGCTGGTCACCGGTGACGTCCGGTTCAAAGACCTGGGCCTGGTGGTCATTGACGAAGAACAACGCTTCGGCGTGGAGCACAAGGAAACCCTCAAGGCTCAAAGCCCAGCGGTTGATGTGTTGTCGATGTCCGCCACGCCTATTCCGCGGACTCTGGAGATGGCCGTCTCCGGCATCCGCGAAATGTCCACCCTGACCACGCCACCTGAAGAACGCCACCCAGTGTTGACCTATGTCGGGCCGGCCACACCCGGCCAAACAGCGGCTGCCATCAGACGCGAATTGCTCCGCGACGGCCAAGTGTTCTACGTCCACAACCGGGTTCAGTCCATCAACCGGATCGCCGCGCAGCTCAGCGAGTTGGTGCCGGAAGCCCGCGTCGAAGTGGCCCACGGCCAAATGCGGGAAGCCCGCTTGGAACAAGTCATGTTGGACTTCTGGGAGCGGCGCTTCGACGTGTTGGTCTGCACCACCATCATTGAAACCGGCCTGGACATCGCCAACGCCAACACTCTGATCGTGGCCGGCGCGGACAAATTCGGCCTGTCCCAACTGCATCAGCTCCGGGGGCGGGTCGGCCGCGGCAAGGAACGCGCCTACGCCTACTTCCTCTACGACCCGGTCAAACCGCTGACCGAAACCGCCCATGAGCGCCTGTCCACCATCGCTTCCCAATCCGATCTGGGCGCCGGCATGCAGGTAGCACTCAAGGACCTCGAAATCAGAGGCGCCGGCAACCTTCTGGGCGGGGAACAATCCGGGCACATCGCCGGAGTCGGTTTTGACCTCTACATGCGCATGATTGGTGAAGCGGTGGCGGAGGCCAAAGGCGAAGCAGCCGCCACCCCAGCCGAAATTCAGATCGAATTGCCGGTGGACGCGCACATCCCGGTGGGCTATGTGGAAGGCGAACGGCTCCGCTTGGAGGCCTACGCCAAGATTGCCAACGCCGCTTCGGAAAAGGACCTGGCCGCAGTCGAAGACGAACTGACCGACCGCTACGGCCCCATTCCTCCGGAAGTGGCGGCACTGTTCCAACTGGCCAAGCTGCGGCTGGTGGCCCGCCAGGCGGAGCTGACCGCGGTGGTGGCCCAGGGCCGTTTCATCAGTCTGTCACCGGTGCAGCTACCCGAATCGCGCCAGCTGTGGCTGCAACGGGTCCACGCCGGCTCAATCATCAAGCCGGCCACCCGCCGCATCCTGGTTCCAGTTCCTCACCAGGGCCGCTATCTGGGCCAAGAGCAGATGCGTGGAACCGAGCTGGTCGATTGGACCAAGGATCTGCTGCGCGGATTGTTCGGCTAGCGCCCTGTCTGGGTGTCGGTCGTTTCGCCCGGCTGTCCTCTGCGCTCACCGCCGGATACTTGGGGGACGATGCCGCGCGGCATCGTCCCCGCCCCACCTGCCGCCACCGCCCGGTCACGCTGGTGGCCAAGGTGCCGTCATTTTGGGTTCGCGCCGAGGCGGTGATCTGGGCGCGGGCCGCGTAAGATAGGCGAGGACATTCTTGGGGGCGGCAAGCCCCAAGCCCGCCCGCGAAAGGAACCAGAAGTGGCGCGTAAATCGTTATCTCGGCGTGTCGGGGCCGTTGTGGTGGCCTCGGCATTGGCCGTTGGCCTTGCCGGCTGCCAAAATGACCCGCGTGTCGCCGCCGAAGGCGAAGGTTGGGTAATCAGTGAGGCCCGGTTGGATGCGGCCTATCAACAACTGGTGGACTTGGCGGACATCATCAAAGAGGACCCCTCCAGCCTTGACCGCGCCATGCTGTTGGAGCGCTTGGTCGCCTATGAGGTGGTGAATCAGCTGGTCCAGGAGTACATCCCGGCAGATATGGCGGCGCAGTACGGTCTCGATCTGCGCTCTCCTGAGGCAGCTGCGGAGGTCCTGGCTCAGCAGGGTACTGAACTGGGCACCATGACACCAGATGATGTCAAACGCCTTGAAAAGCTTGACTGGAATCAAGACCTGTTGATCCTGCTGTTTGCCTGGGAGGTCCAGCAGCCGCGCGCCACCGCCCTGGAGACCCAAGGAGTTTCGATCACGGTCCTTGACGAGGCCTGTGCAGACGTCACCGTCAATCCTCGCTACCAGGCCCAAGTGGTGTTCTCCCTGGTTGATCTGGCACCGGCGTTCACCGCCGCGTCCTACCCGTGGTCATTCGGTTATGTAACCTCGGCTGACACCACGGAACCAGGGCTGTGACCCCTGGTCCGGCTGGCGTTGAGGGCGGCGGAGTAGCTTCTTTGGTCCAAACTATGGCGCGCTTGCGGGCGCCTGGCGGTTGCCCGTGGGATGCCCGCCAAACCCACGTATCCCTGGTTCAGTATCTGCTGGAAGAAGCCTACGAAGCGGCTGAGGCTATTGAAACTAACAGCCGGGTTGACCTGCGCGAAGAGTTGGGCGATGTGCTTCTCCAAGTGGTTTTCCACGCTTTGATCGCGGCTGATGACCCGATTGATCCATTCGATTTGGATGATGTCGCCCGGGATGTGGCCGCCAAGCTGGTCCGCCGCCATCCCCACGTCTTCGAGGAAGACGAAGCCAAGCGCCTTTCGGCCGAGGAATCCTACAAACGCTGGGACCAGATCAAGACGGAGGAAAAGTCCCGGGATTCGGTGTTGGACGGTATCCCGGTGGCTCAGTCGCCGTTGGCCCGGGCCCAGAAGGTGTTCGGCCGGGCGCGGCGGGCCGGTTTGATGCCAATGACCCGCTCCGAGGCCGATGCCGCGGCGTCGGACCCGCAAAGGCCGCTCGGTGAGCGGTTGGCGGCGTTGGCATTCTTGGCGGATGCTGCTGAGGTGGATGCCGAACAGGAACTGCGGGCGGCGACCCGTCAGGTGGAGGAACAGATAATTGAACTTGAGGCCGGACGCCCCAATGGCGGCCAGTGACATCTGCCACCAGTGTTGGTGGCGAACTAAGAAAACAACAGGGAGGACAGCATGCAAATAGGCGTGCCAAAGGAATCGTCTGCGGGCGAGACCCGAGTGGCCGCCAGCCCCAAATCGGTGGCCCAGTTGGTGAAACTGGGCTATTCGGTAATTGTTGAGGAGGGGGCCGGCGCCGATGCGTCGTTCCCAGATTCTCAGTATGTGGAGGCTGGCGCGGAGATCGGGTCTGCCAAGCAGGCCTGGGGGGCGGATGTGGTCACCAAGATTGACCCACCGACCGATGATGAAATCAAGCTGCTCAAACCCGGCTCGGTTCTCATCGCCCAAATCGCTGCCCCGCGCAGCCCCGAATTGCTGAAGAAGTTGGCAGCTGCGGGAGTGACCGTCTTGGCGATGGACTCGGTGCCACGCATTTCGCGTGCCCAGTCGCTGGACGTGATCTCTTCGATGGCCAACATCGCCGGGTACCGGGCCGTGGTCGAAGCGGCTGGTGTGTTCGGATCCTTCTTCACCGGCCAAGTGACAGCCGCCGGCAAGGTTCCGCCGGCCAAGGTGTTTGTCTCTGGTGCTGGTGTCGCTGGCCTGGCGGCCATCGGTACGGCGCGGGCCCTGGGCGCCATCGTCCGGGCGACGGACATCCGCGCGGAGGTCGCCGAACAGGTCGAATCGATGGGCGCGGACTTCGTCGCAGTTGAAGCCGAATCGCAAGAATCATCCGATGGTTACGCCAAGGAAGCCTCCGCAGACTATGCCGCTGCGGCCGCCAAGATGTACGCGGACCAGGTCAAAGACGTGGATATTGTCATCACCACGGCACTGATTCCAGGCAAGCCGGCGCCACGGTTGATCACCGAGGAAATGGTCGCTTCGATGAAGCCTGGTTCGGTGATCGTGGACATGGCCGCCGCCAACGGCGGCAACGTGGCCGGGTCCAAGCCAGACCAGGTGGTGACCACCGCCAACGGTGTGAAGATTCTGGGCTACACCGATCTGCCAGGCCGGCTGCCCACCCAGGCGTCCAGCCTCTATGCCCAGAACGTGGTCAACTTGTTCAAGCTGATCACACCGGAAAAGGATGGTCAGGTGGTCCTCAATGAGGATGACGTGGTGATCCGCGGTATGACCGTCGCCGCTGAGGGAGAAGTCACTTGGCCGCCGCCGCCGATCAGCGTTTCGGCTGCCCCGGCGGCTGGGCCGGCCCAGGCCGCTCCGGCGCCTGCTGTGGCTGAGAAGAAGCCGCGTGATCCGGCCGTCACCTACTCGGTGATGGGTGTGTGCGCCGCTGCCATGCT
>JAIRTF010000161.1 GCA_031255075.1 Bifidobacteriaceae bacterium
TGATGAAGTAGGCGCCAGGTCCCTCATGTCCTGCACCCTGGGTGTCCTCGAATACTCCGCGCGTCTCAATGCCGCTGCCCTCAGGCGCCACCAACTCCAGTTTGTCGGCCTGACCTGACACCGGGATCCAATTGCGGTCTGCCAACCGAACGCTGACCCATCCCAGGGTGACACCATCTGCAGGCACGTTTTCGCCACCCGGGTAATAGGAGGAGGCCCCTCCGCCCGGGCCGTCCAGGCCGAGGCTTGGCTCTTCAGGCCGCCAGCTCAGGTCCTTGGGTGCTCCGCCAATCAGACCCGTCTCCGCGCCATCATCGCTCCCTAGGAATGCCCATAGCTCGCAGGCCTGGTTGGCAACTGAATCGAAGCTGTAGATCTCAGTCACTATGCGGCCAGCGGCAGAGGTGGTGACGACCGTACTGTTGCCGGAAAGCGGAAAGCTGGAATAGCAACTGCCGCCTGGGGCCTCCCGCAGTTCGAGCACCACTTCCTGGCCGGCAACCCGGTTGTTGCGGCCCTCATCCCACACCGTCACAGCCACTCGATAGGGCGCTGGATCAGAAACCCCGCGCGGAAGTGGCGCGCCGTCTGGTCGGTCCAGAGGGTCGTCTGGGTCATCCACCGGCAGCGACGGGCTGACCGTCAAGGTCGAATAGCCGGCTGATGGCGGCGGCGCGGTAAACACCGTCCGCAACACCGCTGAACTCGGCTGATCGCCGTTGACCAACACCACTTGCTCAGGTTCGCCCGGCAAATAGGTCACTGTGAGTTGCCGTTCACCAGCCTTCGATGAATACACCGGCAACACATACACACCAGAGCCGCACACCCCATCAACTGGGACCTCTTCACACGCGAAACGACCCTCATTGCCGAAATACAAGCCCAAACCACCCAGGAAATCCCCTGGCGCAACTGCGGCCACTAGCGAACCCGCGCCGGCGGTGATCGGTTCGCCGGACGCGTCCTTCAAAGCGGCTCTGATCAGTTGCCGGCCCCATTCGCGTGAGGTGGAGCCTGGAGCATCATGGTTGGCCTTCTGCCCGTCAAGCTGGGACACAAAGGCACGAGAACTGGCTGGCGAAGGCGGCGAGCCGGCGGCCACAAACGTGGCGGTGCCGTTGCCAATACCCGGTTGAACAGCAATCGGCGTGCCGTCCAAGTTGATCCCTACGGTAAAAGCGCCCACCTCGGTTCCGGTGAAGCTGGCCAGATAACGCCCCTGACCAAAATGGGTGAAATCGCTGACCGACATGCCGCTGCCGCTGGGCACCACCACCTCAATGCCGGCGGCGGCGCCGGTAACAGGTGCACCACCAACACCCCTCAGCTGGACCTCAAGGCTGCCTTCATCTTCACCGCCGGCCATTACCGCATCCGGCGTGACAGAGAACCAACTCCTGGCGGTGTCCGGGTCAACCGAATCGTCCACCCAAACCAGTTGGTGCTCCTGGTCCAACGGATCACGCAACACACAGGTGCCTGGAGTGACGCTGGTGATTCGCTGGCTGATTTGGCCTTGTAAATCTGTCGCTCCGCTGAGGTAGTCTAAGCCGCTCTCGAAGGTGGCAGGGCAGTCTTCATCATCAAGGCCGAAGCTCCACTCAAATCCAGGAACCGGGTTATTGCGGCCCGCATCCCAGGCCGTGTAGGTGATCTGATAGGAACTGCCAACTGGTATTGGCAGCGGTTCGCCGGCTGGATCACCCGGCCGGTCTGAAGGCGAGAACACCAAGGTGGAGGACTCTGGATCCTGCTGGGCGACAAACTCAACCGGCACCACGGTGGCGTCCATCATTCCCAGTCTGCCGCCGTGATAGAGCACCTTGAACTGCCGATCACCTGGCTCACCATAGGTCACCTCCAATTGGCGGATTCCGGCTTTGGCGGAGTAGACCTCTATCTGATAGTTCCCGCGAACGCAGTCCTGGCTGACAACATCTCGGCGGCAGTGGAACACCCCACCATTAGAGAATTCCAGCCCCTCCCCACCAAACGGGTCGGTCGCGGCCGCCGCCACTGACAGGGGCGGCGCCTCGTCCTCGACACGCCTGTCAGTCTCGTCGATCACTTGCACATCAAGGATCCAGTAATCCCACAGCTCGGGCGTCTCGGCCAGGGCTGGATCTCCCATGTTCGCCACCGCATCGCGATAGCCATTGTTCCAGTCATATGGCGAGTTCTCCCAGACGCTTGATTGCCGAGCTGAGACTCTTGGGGGCCCGAAGTCGAGTTGCTGCGAGGCAAACACTTCGCCGGTTTGAGAGTCTTGCACCTCAACCAGGTAGGCGCCTGGTTGGCTGGCCAGCACATCCAGTGTGACGGAGCCTGCGGCATCCAAGGATGCTTCCAATCGCTGATACGCAGCCTCATATTGGCCGTAGTTGGTGTGGTGATTCTCAAGGAAGCCGGCTGCGTACTCGAGTTGGCCCTCCAAGCCGCGAACTGTTGCCTGAATGGCTCGCTCGGCCGATGGTTCGGCCGCGCCACCGCCCGACGGCAGACCCTGGGCGGAGACGGTGATGGTGTAGAAGCTTTCGTAACCGGCACCCAAAGGCGGGTTCAGCGGGTCCGGGGTGGGCGTGACTGTCACAGTGGTCAGGGCCGGGCTGGGTGGCGGCCCGGCCGCCGCGGCCTGCTGGGCTGCTGTCAGGCCTTGGGCCAGCACCATGCCGGTCAGGGCGGCCGCGCCGGCCGCCACCATGGCTATTGGGCGCATCCAGGCCAAGTTGCGGCGGACTCCAGAAAGGGCGTTGTTGGGTGCGATGAACGGGGGACGCTGAGACATTTTGCCTACCTTGCGGCTCGACTGGGCACTTTCGAGGGATTCACCATGCGCCAAAGCACGGTGAAAACCCAGACTATCGGCAAAATGGCAAATCGTTGACCAGTTCGCGGCAAAAATACTCAAAGCCGGGTTGCGAAAGGCAGAATCCTCACATCTCAAATCGGCTATTCGCTGCGGGTGGGGCCGGCCTCGATCCAAGACAACAAGCCCGAACAAGCACTCTGTGAAATGACCAGCAGCCAAGTCCGGCCGCCGGATGCCAAATGAACCACCTGCCAGCCGGCTGCCGCGCCCTCCGGTGAGCGGGCTCGAATCGACAAACCCTGCCGCGGCCAGTCACAACTGGGAGTGGGCTTCAGGCTGTCCCGGGCGAACCACACCAAAGCCGGACCGGTGAATGCCGCCAAACCATGCCGTTCACGGCGGCCGGCCCCTTCGCCATCAACCAACACACAGGGGAAGAATCCTGGCTTGCCAACCAGATAGCGCCAACGCAGACACCACAAGCCGAGCAGCCCAATAGCCGCAATGACAACGCCAATCGTCACAATGATCAGCGTGTGCGGCACGGGTACCTCCTGAAGTCTGTTACCCCGCTGAGGTTATCAACCGTGCCTCGTCCGCGACAACTGTGACCAGGTCCGAGTCAACCGACAAGAACCCACCAGACACCATTACCCGGGCCAAAGGCTCCTTCGAATCACGCGGTTCGGCCTTGACCTCACCCTCACGGAGGATCGCCAAGAGCGGCTCATGGCCGGGCAGCACACCCACTGAACCTTCAGTGGTGGGCGCGGTCACAAAGTGGGCCGGCCCGCGCCAGACTTCACCTTCCCAGTCCGCGATCTCAACGATCAGTTCACGGGCCATGTCAGCCCAGTTCTTTCTGCAGGCGGGCCCAGTTGCGTTCGAGGTCTTCCAGACCACCAATGTTGAAGAAGGCTTGTTCGGCCACGTGGTCGAATTCGCCATCGGCAATTCGGCGGAAAGCCTCAATTGTTTCTGACAGCGGCACCGTGGAACCCTCCACACCGGTGAATTGGGTGGCCATATAGGTGTTCTGGGACAGGAACTGCTGGATGCGGCGGGCCCGGTTGACCACAATCTTGTCTTCTTCAGACAGTTCGTCAACGCCCAGAATGGCAATAATGTCTTGCAGTTCCTTGTTCCGCTGCAGAATCTGCTTCACGCGGGTGGCGGTCGCGTAGTGCTCTTCACCGACATAGCGTGGGTCCAGAATCCGCGAAGTCGAAGCCAGTGGGTCCACCGCCGGGTACAGGCCTCGGGAGGCGATGTCGCGCGAAAGCTCCGTAGTGGCGTCCAGGTGCGCAAAGGTGGTGGCCGGTGCCGGGTCGGTGTAGTCATCCGCCGGCACGTAGATGGCTTGCATCGAGGTGATGGAGTGACCACGAGTGGAGGTGATGCGCTCTTGAAGCTCGCCCATCTCATCAGCCAGAGTCGGCTGGTAGCCGACGGCTGAAGGCATCCGGCCCAGCAAGGTGGAGACCTCAGAACCGGCCTGGGTGAAGCGGAAGATGTTGTCAATGAACAACAGCACGTCCTGGTGCTGCACATCGCGGAAGTACTCCGCCATGGTCAGAGCGGACAATGCTACCCGCAGACGCACGCCTGGCGGTTCGTCCATCTGACCGAAGACCAGCGCGGTCTGCTTGATGACCCCAGACTCAGTCATTTCCTGGATCAGGTCGTTGCCCTCACGGGTCCGCTCCCCCACGCCGGCGAACACTGACACGCCATCGTGGTTGTTGGCAACGCGGTAAATCATTTCCTGGATCAGCACCGTTTTGCCCACGCCGGCGCCGCCGAACAGGCCAATCTTGCCGCCCTGAACATATGGTGTCAG